>JAGQQZ010000180.1 GCA_020425915.1 Planctomycetota bacterium
GTCGAGTTCCCAGCTGAGGTTCAGACCGAGGCCGAAGTTCGACGTCGTCGTCGACAGGGGTTGGCTCGCGCCCGGGATCGGGAATCCGACGAACACCTGTCGCGAGCGAGTCGCACCGAACGTCGCGTCGAGACTCGGTCCGATGTCGGCGCCGGCCAGGTTGGCCTCGGCGAGTGCGGCGGCGAGACGCGCCGCGGCAGCGCCGACGTCGCGGTTGTGCCGGAAGGCGCGCGTGATCAACCGTTCGAGCTCGGGATCGCCGAACGACCGCCACCAGTAGTCCTCGACGTCGCTCGAATCAGCGCCCGCGGCGAAGGCGTCGGGCAGCTCCAACCGCGGGTCGCGTGGCGTGGGGTCGACGGGCGTCGCGCAGCCGAACGCGACCGCGCACAACAGCGTCAGGGTCGAAGTCGATCTCATGCTTCCTCCTCGGTTCCGCGCAGTCCGGCTTCGACGAAGCTCACCAGTTCCCGCAGCGCGGCCTCGACGTCGTTCGAGCGGCAGGCGCCTTCCGACAGGAACTCGATGACGTCGGAGCACATCATCGTGTGCGCCATCGCACCGATCATGAAGTGCACGCGCCAGATCAGTCGCTGCCGTGGCACGTCCGGTAGCGCGCGCGCCAGCAGCGGCATGAAACGAGCGCTGACCTCCTGGAATTGCTCGAAGAACAGCTCTCGAACCGGCGAGCGATCGGGTTCGCTGTGCAGTCGCCCGAGCAGGCGGAGGAAGCGCTGGCCGGACGCGGACTCGCCGAGGCGCAGTGCGGGTTCGAAGAACGCTGCCAGCAGGCTGGCGAGGGGGACCTCGTCGTGCGACTGCTCGAGTGCGGTCAGGCGCTCGAGGCGGACTCGGTTGAGCGGGACGAGGCGACGCTCGAACACGGCGCGGAGCAGGCCGTCCTTCGAGCCGAAGTGGTAGTTCACGGCCGCCAGGTTCACGTCCGCGGTCGTCGTCACGAGTCGGGTCGAGGTCGCGCCGAAGCCGCGCGCGGCGAACAGTTCCTCGGCGGCGTCGAGGATCCTGCCCTTGGTCGTCTCCGGGGTGGCGGTCGAGTCCGTCATGGGATTCAAACAAACGTTTGAATCAAGCGAAGGTCAAGGGCCGAATTTCCCTGCGGTTCGATCCGCGCTGGAGCCGCGATGGCATGGGGCGCTGGGGTCACTACGCTGCCTCCGTCCACCATGAACCCCACCGTCCCACCGCTGTCCGAACGCCTGTTCCCGCTCGTGGTCCTCGGTTGGCTGCTCGCCGCCGTCCGTCTCGGGCTCGACGCGACCCTCCCCGATTGGCCGCCGACGATGTACTTCGGCCTCTACCTCGTGATGCCGGTCGGCCTGCTCTGGGTCGGCCTGACCGGTCGGTGGGGCCCGATCGGGTGGTGGCGGATGGTGGGCACCATGCTGGTGCTCGTCGCGTTGGTCTGGGGCGTCTGGAACTCGATCGCGTACACGGTCGGGCAGTTCATGGAGTGGACCCACGGCCGGTTCTTCCCGGGCGAACTCCGGCTCGACGAGTCGGGCCAGGAGATCCGGGAGGGCGCGCGCGCGATGCCGGTGCAGGACGGTGTGCTGATGAAGGTCGGTGCCGGTCTGCTGCACGGCGTGCTGAGCACGGTCTTCGCGACCGTCGTCTGCAGCGTGCTCGGGACGCTCGTGATCTGGCTCCCGACCAAGCTCCGCCGTCACGGCGGCGCGACCTGAACCAGGGTCGCGACTTCCTCGCAGTCGACACAGAGAAAGGCGTAGAGCATGCCGTGATCGGCGAACTCGAGGCCGACGTCGGCATCGGAGTCGAGCGCGACCAGGAACGTCATCGGCGCACCGCACTCGGTGCAGCGGACGCTCCGCGGTTCGTCGAGCCAGACCGGTTCGCCGCCGAGTTGGTGGAACGGTCCTTCGAACGAGTGTTCGTCGAAGGCACCGAGCTCGACGTCGGTGCACGATCCGACCCGGATCGTCGCGATCGGCGAGGGAATCGCGCGCGGTGACGTCGTGAGGCAGAGGCTGCGCCCGGTTCGTGAACGGTGGTAGTGGACCGCACCGCGGAGGCAGGCGTCGCAAGAGCTGCAGGCGAGGACGTAGAGCGTCGCGATCCCGGCGTCACCGAGTCCGACCGCTGGGTCGGTTCCGTCCAGCTGCATGACGAACTCCAGCGCGCGGTGGCAATTCGGACAGCTCGGGATCCCGCGAATCCCGACTCCTTCCGGGCGACCGCCGAGTCGGTGACGACCGACGCCGGCGGTCGTCGGGTTCAGGGCGTTCGGTTCGAGTCGCGGCACGCAGCTTCGTTCCTGCACACGTCGAGGAAGCCCGGGTCCGCACGCGAGTAACGCGTGCAGGTGAATCCGGTGCGCTACTGGTGCGCGACGACGACCATGCGCGAGCTGTCGAGCCGATAGACCTCACCCTCGCCGCCGTAACCGCTCACCAACCCGAATCCCGCATCACGCAGCCATTCGCGCAGCTCGGTGAACGTGAACAGTCGGATGAAGTACCGCATCGCGCGGATCCGCTCACCGTTCCGCGTGACGAACCGCCGGACGTGCAGCCGCCCGTCGAGCGGATCGAAGCGTGCGAGGTCGATCATGAACTCCCCGTCGACCTCCTTGATCGTCGGGCGCTCCTCCATCGTCAGCAGCCCGAGGTCGCGGTTGAGCGTCTCGATCAGCAGCCGCCCGCCGGGACGGAGCGCCGCGTGGATGCGGCGGAGGATGTCCCGGCAGGTGTCGTCGTCGTGGTAGCCGAACGAGGTGAACCAACTGACGACGACGTCGAACTCGGATCGGGCGTCGAGTGCTCGCATGTCGCCGCTCCGAAACTCGACCTCGACCCCGCGTGCGGTCGCGTCGCTCCGTGCCTTGTCGAGGAACGTCTCGCACCGGTCGATCCCGACGACGTCCGCGCCGAACCCGGCGAGTCGGTTCGCGATCCGGCCGTGACCGCAGGCGAGGTCGAGCACCCGCGTTCCTTCTCCGATCTCGGCGAGTTCGGCGACCAGCTCGGCTTCGTCGTCGGTCACGTCGTCGTCGAGGAACGGTCGGTAGAAGTGCAGGTAGTCGTCGTCGAACAGTTCGTCGAAATCGAAGCGGGCCATGGGAACTCCTAGACGGGGCCGATCCGCTCGACGAGATCGCGGATCGTCGCGGGACCGTGCCCAGCGTAGTGGTTGTTCGCGTAGACGAACACGTCGCGCGTGCGCGCCATGTAGTTCCGGAGCAGTTCGGCCCAGCCGTCGAGGCGCTTGCTCTGGTCGACGACGACCTTGTCGAACCGATCGGTCAACGCGTCGATCGCCTTGCGGTCCCCGATCAAGCGACCGTAGGTGAAGTCGGCGGTGATCAGGTCCAGGCGCTGCGCGAGGACGTTCGGGTGCGGCATGTAGGCGAGGTCGACGAGCACGAACGCGACGCTGTGCCCACGGAGCAGATCGAGCAGTGGTTGCGTGATCCAGGCCTTGTTGCGGATCTCGACGGCGAACCGCATGTCGTCGGGCAGCGCCGCGAGGAAGGTGTCGAGTCGCTCGAGGAACGGGCCCGCGCTCGCGAACGCGTCGCGGTTGAAGTACGGGAACTGGAGCACGAGCGGACCGCACTTCGGTCCGAGGCGGCGCATCGCTGCCAGGAACTCCTCGACGTCGGGGCCGACGTGGTCGAGGACGAGCAGGCGTCCCGGATCGGGTTTCGGCCCGTCGCCGGCATGGACGATGCTGCGCGGGAACTTCGCGGCGAGCAGGAAGCCGTCCGGCGTCTTGTCGTTCCAGCCGTCGACGAGCTTGCGATCCGGGATCCGGTAGTAGGTGACGTCGGCCTCGACCGTGTCGAACTGCGTCGCGTAGTGACTCAGGAACCGCCCGGGCTGCATGCCTTCGGGATAGAACGTCCCGACCCAGCTCTTCTCCGACCAGCTCGACGTGCCGGCGTGGAGTCGGGCCGTCATTTCGGTTCCTCGTCGGGCTCCTTCGCCGGGCGGAACAGCAGTTCGACGTCGGGATCGAGCTCGACGGACACGACCTCCGATTCCGTGTCGAACGTCGCCTTGCGGTCGGCGACCAGCATCGTGCGCGTCGTCCGTGTGCCGGCATCGTCGATCCACGCGATGCGGAGCTCGAAGCGGTACGGGCGATCGCGCTGGACCTGCTCGACGATGATCCGTCGGCCGCTGGTCGAGACGCGCAGCTCCGGGCAGCCCTTGCGGTCGAGCCACTGCTCGAAGAACCAGTCGAGTTCGCGGCCCGACGATTCCTCGACCGCGTCGATGAAGTCGCGGGTCACGACCGACCGGCCGCGGAACCGATCGACGTACGCGCGGAGTGCGCGGAAGAACGACTGGTCGCCGATCTCCTGTCGGAGCATGTGCAGCACCCACGCGCCCTTCGGGTAGGTGTTCGAGTTCAGGGCCTGGTCCGGGTGGGGGAACGCGTCGTCGCGAACCGACTTGGTCCGGCCTTCGA
>JAGQQZ010000181.1 GCA_020425915.1 Planctomycetota bacterium
AGGGAAACCCCTCGTTCCGCTTCGACGACCCGAGCCGAGAGAGCTCACCGATCTCCCCCGAATCCGGCCTCGCGCTACGCGCTCTCCTGCCGCTTCCCGTCCCGAGCCGCGCTTCCAACGTGGCGCGACATCCGCTTCCGCATCAGCCCCGCGATCTCTTCCCCGATCGCCAACGACGCCGTCGCCGCCGGCGATGGCGCGTTCACGACGTGCACGATCCGATCGGTCTCGACCAGCGCGAAGTCGTCGATCAGGCTCCCGTTCCGGTCCAGCGCCTGCGCGCGCACACCGGCCCCGCCGCGTCGCAGGTCCTCGCTCCGGACCTCGGGCACGAGCTTCTGCAACGCGCGCGTGAACGCCGGCTTGTGGAACGAGCGGTAGATCTCCGCCAGCCCGGTCTTCAGGTAGCGACGCGCGAGGCGCCAGAACCCCGAGTAGCCGAGCGAGTCGAGCGCGTCGCGCGGCGAGAACGAGAACCGACCGTAGCCTTCGCGGCGCAACGCGAGCACGGCGTTCGGGCCGGCTTCGACACCGCCGCCGATCCGCCGCGTGAAGTGCACGCCGAGGAACGGGAAGCGCGGGTCGGGAACCGGATAGATCATGCCGTGGACGAGCTCGGCGCGTTCGGGCACGACTTCGTAGTACTCACCGCGGAACGGCACGATCTTGGTACGGAGGTCGGGCGTCGTCTGGCGCGCGACCCGATCCGACTGCAGGCCACAGCAGGTCACGGCCGTTGCCGACTGGATCGTGGTTCCGTCCTCGGTCTCGAGGATCACGCCGTGCGGCGCCTCCCGCATCGAACGGACGCGAGCCCCGAATCGGATCTCGCCGCCGCCCTCGACGACGAGGTCGCGCAACCGTTCGGCGACGACGCGGTAGTCGACGATCGCCGCGTCCGGCACGTGGAGCGCCTCGAGTCCGGTCGCGTGCGGCTCGACGTCGCGAAGCCCGTCGGGCCCGATCCGCGTGAGCTGCACGCCGTTCGCCCGACCACGGCGCTCGAGTTCGTCGAGGCGTTCGATCTCGGCCGGATCGGTCGCGACGACGACCTTGCCGCAGCGCTCGTGTGGGATGTCGTGCGCGCGACAGAACGCGAACATCTCCTTCGAGCCGCGCACGCAGGTCTCCGCCTTGCGCGAGCCCGGCTTGTAGTAGAGCCCGCTGTGGATCACGCCGCTGTTGTGCCCGGTCTGGTGGGCGGCGACACGGGGCTCCTTCTCGACCAGGACGACTTCCGTGCCCGGCCGTTGCGAGAGCAGTTGATAGGTCGTCGCGAGTCCGACGATGCCGCCGCCGACGATCGTGACCTCGCAGGTGCGGTGGGGCTCGGATGACGACTTCACGCTCGGGAGTCTATTCCGGTCCAGGCGAGAAGCCGAGCGACCGTCGGTCTCGCGCACGGACTTCTGGTAAACCTCACCGAATGTCGCGAGTTCGTCGTGGGCTGTGGCTGGGGAGCGTCTGTGCCTGCTCCGTGGCGGCCGCGTTGGGTGCACAGGAGGCCCGGATCTCGGTCGTGGATCTCGTCCGACCGATTCCGTCGGGTGAGTCGGCCCGAAACTGGATCCAAGCGTTGGACCCGTGGTCCTCGGTACGTGGCGAGGCACGGATGCTCGCACACTCGTGCATGTCGGCGTGGTTCGGCGATGCGGAGTTCGAGAGCGTCGTCGTCGCGCTGTCCGGAGTGTCGGACTTCGAACTCGAGGCGGGTGTGCTTCGCTGCGGGCCCGACGATGCGGCGTCGCTTCGCGCGGCGGTGGACTGGATCCGAGCCAGAGTGCCGCAACCGATCGAACTGGACGCGCATCTGGAGTTGGTTCGTGGGAACGAGACGGAGACGCTGCTGCGCACTCGGGGGGCCATCCGAGCCGGCAAGACGGAGATCGTCGGTGACCTGGAACGCTTCCATCAAGTCGCCGACTACGAGGTCGAAACGTCCGCCGTCGTCGTCGCGAATCCGATCGTCCGAGACGTGGCGGCGGGTGCGTCGATGGGGATCCGAGCCAGATTCGCGCCCGCGCCGGGCTGGTTGGTGATGGACGTGTTCGTTCGGACGGCGGACGAACTCGAGCGGGACTCGGACACCCGCTTCTCGGCGTTCGATCTGGCCGCGCGTCACACGCGCGAATTCGGTATCTGCTTCCCGCTGCGCCACGGGCGCGCATCGTCGCACGAATGGTCGATCGGTTCGGGGACGACGGTGAGGCTCACGTGTCGCGCGGATTGGACGGAGCCGCCACCGAGCGAGCACCCGACCGTCTCGGTTCGGTTCTTGGCGCTCGCCGTCGGCGATGGCTTTCGCCGCGGAACGGAATCCCCGCAATCGCCGGTCGAGACCTGGAACCATCCCTGGTTCGAGTATCCCGGCCGCGGCGAGGTCGAGTGGGACGGCACCGAGGGCTACGTGTACGAAGACCAGACCGACGAGTCCGGGATCGGCAAGCGGATCTGGCTCGGCGAGTCCGCGCACGCCGATGCCTCGGCGGCGCTCGTGTCGGCCCGCGCCGGGTTCGATCCGATCGAGTTGTGTGTTGCCGCCTACGACGTCGTGACCGATGGCGAGCCCGATGACGAGGATGCGCGCCGGATCGTCGTGACGTCCGGCCGAGCGTTTGCAAACGCGTGGAGTCGCGTCGCCGATCGCGACGAGTTCGGCATCGTCAGCGACTGGGACGTCGAGGTCGGCGCGGATCACATCATCGGAGATCCGCGGCGGGGCGTCGTCGAGAGCGGCCTCGAACTCGACTGCCGCTGCGCGGTGCCGTCGGGACGACCCGAGGTCATCGAGCTGAACGGGTCGATCACGAAGCTCGTCGGACTCGAGCCACGAGCCGTTGCACTCGATCCCACCGAGTCACGTCGCGAAGGCGACGAAGTGACCGTGTTCGTGCACGAGCCTCGGGTTCGGCGTATCCCGCTGAGCGCGAGTGTTCCCCTCGACGGGGAAGGCCGCGGCTCGTTCCGGCGCTCGGCGACCCGGATGTTCGGACCGGGCCGCGAGCTGCTCGTCGTGGTCCAGGCGCGCACCGTCGAGTGACGGGCGCGCCCGGAGCGGATCACGGACAGACCGGGATCCGGTAGCGGTTGGAGATCTCGGCGAGGCCGAGGACCGGACCGCCGACGGCCAGCGCGGCCGCCTGGACGTGGAACTGGACGCCGATCATGCCGGTCGTGTTCGGGACCGACAGGGTGCCCGTGCCGCTGCCCGAGCCACCGATCGAGAGTCCGAGCGTCAGAGACGGCGAAACCATCGTGCAGCCGACCGGGCCGAACGGCGGCACCAGGCCGAAGGAGTTCACGTCGCTGAACGCGAGGTGCGTCGCGGCGGCCGCGTTCGGCAGCGCGCCCGAGACGTTGAGGTTCACGGTCGCGCCGGGCGACGCGGCATCGGTGACCGAGAGCGTCAGGCCACAGCCTTCGCCGAGGTCCTCGTTGGCGGCACCGGGGGCGACGTTCGGCACGTCCGACGCGACGACGACGCTGACACCGGCACCCGGGTTCAGGCGCGACGGGTCGCCGAAGATCTCGACGGTGCCGTCGGTCGGGCCTGCGTCGCAGTCGAACCAGAAGTTGTAGATCGTGTTCCAGCCCTGCGGCGGAGCGCCCGGGCCCGGATCGAACACGATGCAGTTGCCGATGTGCTCGCCGGTCCAGTTGTCGGAAGCGTCCCAACCGTTCAGGTTGACGTCCTTCGTGCCGATGTTGGTCACCGTCGCGGTCGAGCCGCACGGGACGACGAAGCGGACGTTGCCGGCGTGGTTGTCGCGGTTGTGAACCGCGTACTCGTAGCGCCAGGTTCCGTCACCGTTGTCGGCGACGTGGACGCCGACGTAGAAGCGACCGTCGTAGGTCGTGCCACCGACTTCGTTCGTCGCGCTCTCGACGCGGGCGCCGGTGTAGCGGTCCTCGAGGATGTTGCCGTGCAGCTGCGCGCTGATCGCACTCGCGGATCCGACCGAGAGGCTGATCTGCTTGCTGGCCATGTTGTTCTCGCGGTTGGCCTCGGGCTCCCACTTGTGCATGTAGTAGGCCATCGCGTAGTAGGTCGCGCCCGCGGTCCCGATCTTGTTGTTCAGGATCCGGCAGCGGAACTGGCGTTGGTTGTTCGGGTTGATCGCCGACGAGGCCCCGTCCGGTGACGTCTGCGGGTAGCCGGTGTCGACGTGGCTGCCGAAGAACGTGAACTCACCGGTCCAGGAGTTCCACTCGGTCAGCGGGCCGAGGTCGTTGCGGCTCCAGTTCAGCGTCGAGCCGTAGGTGTCGGAGCAGTTCAGGCCGAGTCGGTTGAACGCGGCACCGCCGCAGCCACCGCCACACCCGTTGCTGTTCGTCGAGCCGAACGAGTGCTTGCCGTAGCTGTAGTCGTTGATCTGCTCGAACCGGTTGTTGGACAGCCGGCAGTACATCTGGCAGATCAGCGGGTGGTTGGTCGCCGGGTTGGCTTCCCAGGTGCCCTCGACGCTGCCGGGGTTGCATGCCGTCGTCGTCATCGAGACGACGGTCTGGTTGCTCTCGGCGAGGGCCGTCAGCCCGCCCATGTTGGCCTCGATGTCGAGGCCGGTGACGAACTGGGTCAGGTGGTTCGCCGGCGTGGCCGGCGGCGGATGGGACACGTTCTGCGCCACGGAGACAGAGACGAGTGCGGCCGCAGCCAGCGGGATGGAGAAACGCATAGCGATCGTTACGTGTGGGGGGAGAGAGGGGGGCCGGCAGGAACTGGGGAAGAAGGATCCTACTGCTTTCGTGGATCCTCCGGCAGACCGCAGCGCGGCCTGCCGGTAACCGTCTTGTCGCAACCGTTCGAGGTCGCCTACGGGCAGACCGGAACGCGAATGCGGTTCGACAGTTCGGCCACGCCGAGGACCGGTCCGCCGACGAGCAGCGCCGCGCCTTGGACGTGGAACTGCACGCCGATCAGGCCGTTGTCGTTCGGGATGTTGAACGTCGTCGATGCGCTGCCACCGCCGTCCAGCGGGAACAGCAGCACGAAGTCCGGCGTGAGGATCGTGCAGGTCGTCGGGCCGAACGGCGGGAACAGCGCGAACGAGTTGTCGTACGCCGCGATGTGCGCGGCGGCCGAAGCGCCGGGGGCGCCGTTCGACACGTTGATGCCGACCGCGGCACCGGGCGACGCGATGTCGGTGATGCTCAGGTCGAGGCCACAGCCTTCGCCGAGGTCTTCGTTGGCCGGCGCCACGTTCGGCACGTCGGACGCGACGACGACGCTCGGGTTCGCGCCCGGGTTCAGGCGGGAGATGTCGCCGAAGATCTCGACCGAGCCGTTCGTCGGCGCCGCGTCACAGTCGAACCAGAAGTTGTAGATCGTGTTCCAGCCCTGCGGGCGAGCGTTCGGACCCGGGTCGAAGATGATGCAGTTGCCAGCGTGCGTGCCGGTCCAGTCGTTGGTCGCCGCGAACGGATCGCTGTCCAGATCGACGTCCTTGGTGCCGATGTTCGTGACCGTGGCCGTCGTGCTGCACGGCACGACGAAGCGGACGTTGCCGGCGTGGTTGTCACGGTTGTGGACCGCGTACTCGTAGTGCCAAGTACCGTCGCCGTTGTTCGAGACGTGGACACCGACGTAGAAGCGACCGTCGTAGGCCGTGCCGCCGACCTCGTTGGCCGAGCTCTCGACGCGGGCGCCGGTGTAGCGATCCTCCATGACGTTGCCGTAGAGCTGGCTCCCGATCGAGCCCGCTCCGGTGGTCGACAGGCTGATCTGCTTGTTGACCATGTTGTTCTCGCGGTTGCCTTCTGGCTCCCACTTGTGCAGGTAGTAGCCCATCGCGAAGTAGGTCGCGCCCGCCGTCCCGATCTTGCTGTGCGGGATGCGCTGGCGGAACTGCATGCTGTTCGCCGGGTTGATCGACGAGGGCGAGCCGTTCGGCGTCGTCTCCGGGTAGCCGGTGTCGATGTGGGATCCGAAGAACGTGAACTCGCCGGTCCAGGAGTTCCACTCGGTCAGCGGACCGAGGTCACCGCGGTTCCAGTTGAGCCCCGACCCGTACGTGTCCGAGCAGTTGAGGCCGAGCCGATTGAACGCCGCGCCTTGGCATCCCACACGGTAGCCGCAGCCGTTGCTGTTGGTCGAGCCGAACGAGTGCTTGCCGTAGCCGTAGTTGCTGATCTGCTCGAACCGGTTCTCGTAGAGCCGGCAGTACATCTGGTTGATCAGCGGGTGGTTGACCGACGGGTTCGACTCCCACTCGCCCTCGACGCTGCCCGGGTTGCAGGCGGTCGTCGACATCGAGATCGCGGTCTCGCTGCCCAGCGAGGTTCCGGAGAAGCCACCCATGTTGCCCTCGATGTCGAGGCCGGTGACGAACAGGGACAGGTGGTTGGCCGGCGTGGCCGGCGGCGGGTGGGAGATGTTCTGCGCAGCTACGAAGGGAGCGACGCTGACCATGGCCAGCGAGAGGAGGATTCGCATGTGGTGGGAAGGATGGTGGGTTGCAAGCGAAGGGCGCCAGCGCCCGGGCAGGGCTGACGAATCTACCTCGTCGACGCCCCAAGTAACGGGATCAGCGGGTCGCGTCGTGGATCCGATCGGAGAATGCGCTTCTCCGTAAAATTATTCCGCGATGCGCTTCCCGGTCAGACTGCGCAGGAACGTCGCGATCTCGTCGACTTGTCGGGCCGTCAGATCCCGTCCCAGTTGGTGCTTGCCCATGATCCGGATGGCCTCCTCGAGCGTCTCGATCGAGCCGTCGTGGAAGTAGGGAGCGGTCTCGGCCACGTTCCGCAGCATCGGCACCTTGAACATCAGCTTGTCCGACTCCTGACCCGTGACCGCGTAGCGGCCGAGGTCCTCGGACTCGAACGGCACGACGAGGCCGAGCTTGTTGGCGATCTCTCCGCCGACCGCGCGGGTCTTGTGGCAGGTGATGCAGCCCGCCTCGATGAACGTCGCGAGACCCTTCTGCTCGGCCGCGGACAGCGCGTCGCGCTCACCGTCGAGGAAGTGGTCGAATCGCGAGCGGGTCACGAGCGTGCGTTCGAATGCCCCGATCGCGGCGCGGACGTTGTCGGCCGTGATCGGTTGCGCCTGGCCCGGGAACGCGGCGGCGAAACTCGCCGAGTACTCCGGGATGCCGCGCAGGATCGCTTCGATCTCCTGGTCGCCGGTGAGCCCGTGCTCGACGTCGGTCGTCATCGGCATCGTGGATTGCTCCTCGACCGTTGCGGCGCGGAAGTCCCAGAACTGCGCGAACTGACGAAACGCGTCGAACGTCGTCGGAGCGTTCCGCTTGCCGCTGGCACCGGCCGTGCCGGGCGAGGTCGGCAGGCCGTCCTGACCGAACTTCTCGAGGTCGTGGCAGCTCGCGCAAGAGATGTCGCCGTGCCGTGACAGTCGCTTCTCGTGGTAGAGGGTATCGCCGAGCGCGATCTTCGCCGGGGTCGGTTCGCCGTCCACGGTCGGAGCGTTCGGCCAGTTTCCGAACAGTTGATCGACGACTGCGAGGTCGAGGTTCGGCGATTCTGGTTCGCCCGAGCAGGAGATCGGGACGGTCAGGCAGATGAGGATCGAGAGGATGCGCATGGTGATTCGACTTCCGGAGCCGGGAGAGTCGCGGGAGCCGAATCGGGTTTCGGGATTTCTCGACCCCACCAGAGTCCGGTGAGCAACCACGCGGCCCCGGTCCAGTGCAGCAGCAGTCGGTCGGCGCTCGAGCGGAGGTGGTGCCGCAGGTCGGCCTCTGGTGACAGCAGGAAAGGGATCGCCTCGAA
>JAGQQZ010000182.1 GCA_020425915.1 Planctomycetota bacterium
CTGTACCGCATGTACAACCGGCGACTGTTGGGCATTGCCCATCGGCGCAGCGGGCACACGCTCCATGGACTGCTCGAGAGCGTCGACCTGGTGCAGTCCACGTGGAGGGACGTGCTGGCGGCGCTCGACACGTTCGAGGATCGCGGGCCTGGTTCAGTCTTCCGGTGGCTGCACACGTGCCTGATCCACAAGATCAGCGCGAAGCGCCGGTTCCACCACGCGGCGAAGCGCGACGCGAAGCGCTCGCGCGCCCTGCCACCCGATTCGTTGATCGCGCGCCGCGCCGATCGGCCGCCGAGCCACGCGGTCGAGCAGGCGGAGACGCTCGCGCGTGTGCTGCAGACGCTCGATCGGCTGCCCGAGGTCCAGCGCGACGTCGTGTTGATGCACTTGCGAGACGGGCTGACGCACGCTGTGATCAGCGAACGCATCGGGAAGTCGCGCGAGGCCGTCAAGAAGATCTACCAGCGAGCTGTCGCGCGGTTGCTCGACCTGATGCCGTCCGATCTCGAGCGTGTGAGAGTCGGGACGTCCGACTCCTGATCCGGCCACCCTTCCGCAACCGATGAATCGCCCCTCCATCGCGGTCTTCGCGATCCTCGTATTCTCGTACCCCTGCGTCGCCCAGGAGCAGTGGTTCGCCGAATCGGAAACCTGCGCGCTGTGCCACTCCGCGTCGCCGAACGCGACCGCGATGTGGAACGCGACCGGCGACGACGTGTCACCGTTCGGCCTGTGGCGCGCCACGATGATGGCGAACTCGTTCCGCGATCCGTACTGGCGCGCGCAGGTCAGCAAGGAGGTCGCGGCGAATCCCGAACACCGCGCCAAGATCGAAGGACTCTGTCTGACCTGTCATGGCCCGGCGGCACACCACCAGGCCCGTCTGGACGGCGTCGAGTCGCCGGGTGTGATCGGGAGCGAGCACGACGCGTACGCGATCGACGGCGTCACCTGCACCGTCTGCCACCAGGCGAATCCGGACAACCTCGGCAAGGACGAGAGCTTCTCCGGCAACCTCGACATCCGGAAGGACAAGCGGATCTACGGCCCGTTCGAGGATCCGTTCTTCCAGCCGATGCGGATGCACACGGGCTTCGTCGCGACGCACGGTGCACACATCCGGGATCCGGGGCTCTGCGGCTCGTGCCACACACTGTTCACGAGCCACGTCGAGGGAGCGGACCCGTATCCCGAGCAGACCCCGTTCCTCGAGTGGCGCAACAGCGTGTTCTCGACCGACGCGGGTCGCACGGAGGAGTCCAGGACCTGCCAGGAGTGCCACATGGCCGAGCAGGCGCCGACCAGGATCGCGCACAACCCGCGTGGGCTCGACTTCAACATCCCGGCGCGGTCGCCGTACCGCGCGCATGCGTTCGTCGGGGGCAACGCGTTCATGCTCGATCTGCTCGAGTCGAACGCGGACGAGCTCGGCGTCGAGGCGACGTCCGAGGAGCTCGCGCGCATGGCCCGGGCGACGCGCCTGCAGTTGTCCCACCGCACCGCGACGCTCAAGGTCACCGATGCGCGGACCGAGGACGGCGAGTTGTCGTTCGGTGTGCGCGTGACCAACCTCACGGGCCACAAGTTCCCGACCGGGTATCCGGCGCGTCGCGCGTGGGTGCACGTCAGCGTGCGCTCGGGTCGTGACACGGTGTTCGAGTCCGGCGCGTTCGACACCGAGGGGAGGCTGTACGGGATCGACGAACCACGTCGACTCCCGCACTTCACGCGGATCGACTCCGAGGACCAGGTCCAGGTCTACGAGATCGTGCCGGCCGACCAGCACGGCGAGCCGACGACCTACCTGACGCGGATGGCGAAGAACGTCAAGGACAACCGCCTGCTGCCGAGAGGCTACCGACACGACGGTCCACACGTCGAGTCGACCGCTCCGGTCGGAGTCGAGGACGACGCCGACTTCGTCGGTGGAGGGGACGTCGTCCGCTACCGCGTGGCCTTGCCGGCCGAGCGAGAGGGTCGCGTGGTCGTCGTCGCGTGGCTCCACTACCAGTCGATCCCGCCGGCCTGGGTCGATCCGCTGCGTGAGGTCGACACGGACGAGGCGCGGCGGTTCGTCGAGATGTACGACGCGGCGAACCACGAGCCGGAGACCGTCGCGGTCGACGTCGTCGCGGTCGACTGACACCCGCGGATCGTGACGACCCGCGGGCACGACGATCACTGGATGTGGACGTCGAGTCCGTTCGACGCGGTCCAGAGGCGCGTCGAGGTCGGGTCGAGCGTCACCGCTTGGAACACGAGCCGGACCGGTTGGTAGGTCGGCGACAGCGTGATCGACTTGGTCGCGGTTCCGTCGTTGCCGATCGTCGGCATCGGCAGCGCGAACGCGGGTGACGAGATTCGGAGGTCACAACCGAAGTCGACTTCGAGCGCCGCGCGGTTGCCGCTGAACAGGAGCGCGGCCGCGACGTTCGGCACGCCGTGCGAATACTGGAACGTCATCGTGCCACCAGGGCCCGGGCAACCCTCGAACGACAGGCGCGGGAACTCTCCCGTACTGCTCGTGCAGCCGAAGCCGAACTCCTCGGCCGTCCCTGCACACGTCGCCGCGGTCACGGTGATCGACACCGTGCCGAGGTTCGAGTTCCGCTGCCCGTCCCAGGCCGCGTAGGTGAACGAGTCCGCGCCGACGAATCCGGTCGCGGCCGTGTAGGTCGCGGTCGTGCCGTCGAACGCGACGACGCCGTGCTTCGGCTGGGACACGATGCGCAGCTCGGTCGGATCGCTGTTGGGGTCGGTCGCACTCAACGCGACCGGGAGCGCCACGTCGGACGGCGTCATCACGCCGAGGTCGGCGACGATCGGCGCTCCGTTCGGGTTGCTGTGGTCGTTGTTCGGACCGTTGTGGCAGTTGTAGCAGCCGATTCGCGCGCCGCGGAAGAACTCGCGCGTACCGAACTGCGTCACGATCACGCGATCGCCGAGTGCTCGCGACAGCTCTGTGCCGCTGTCGTCGGCACCGTGGCACGTGCGGCAGTGGGCGACGCCGAGTTGTTCGACGACGTCGCCGTGTTTGTTCGCACCCCACTGTTGACCGACCGGGTGCATGCCGTGCGGGCCGACGAGTTCGTCGTCCTCGAGGTTGTCGTGGCAGGCCGAGCAATCCACGATCGTGCCGATGTGACCCTGGGTCATCTCGCTCTGGACGTTGTCGTTCGCGAAGTTGGTCGGGTAGAGGGCGTGCGGGGGGCCGTGGCAGGCCGAGCACTGCAGGCCGCCGTGACCGGTCGAGAATCGGAACAGCGAGAACCCCGCGGCCGGTACGTCGGGCGTGGTGCCGAAAGTCGGATCGGCCGGCGTCCGCCGCGCGCCCAAGCCGTCGAACACGCTCGTGAAGCGGATCTCGCCCGAGTTGTTCGTCGCGGTACCGCTGTGGCAGTTCTGGCACGTCGGCTGGTCGAGCCAGCCGACCCGGCCGGTCGCGCCGACGTCCGCCATGTCGCCGTGACAGCTCTGGCATTGCATCGAGAACTTGCCGTCGTCGCCGATCGCCTTGCCCATCGCCCCGCGCAGACACTGTGTGTCGAAGCCCGGGTGGCAGACGTAGCAAGCGGTGCGCGTCGGGTTGTCGGACAGGGTTCCACCCTTCGGATCGATCACCGTCGCGTGGAGCCCGTGCATCGCTTCCGTCAGCGGTGTCACCCCAGGCACGCCGGTGCCCGCGATCGCGTTGGTCACGTGGCAGCGCGCGCAGAAGATCGACACGCCGTCGGTCGTCGCGGTTTGGTAGAGGCCGAGCGCGTTGTAGCCCGCGGCGGCGAGTGCGTTCGCGTACTCGGTCTGGCCGAGGTGGCGATCGTCGTGCAGGCGTAGGATGTTGAGACGGTCGTCGCGCAGCGGGTCGGGGTCGTTCGCCCAACCGGCCGCCGGTCGGGCGGCGGGGCTCTGATGCGAACCGTGGCAGCGACTGCACTCGAGTTCACTCGAGTTCGGCGCGACCGTGACCGTGCTCGCGACGACCTGGTTGGAGGCGTTGCGCGCGACGATGCGCATCAGCGGGTAGGGGTTCTTCTGGAACGCGTCGTCGATCGGTGTGAGCGGGATCCACTCCGCGTGGAACCAGTCCCAGGTCGTGTCGAACGTCATCGCCTGCGGCTGGTTCGCCGCACCGGGCATGTCGAACCCGGCGAGTCCCTGGTCGGGGGCGAGGTTCGCCCCGAACAGGTCGAAGACGTAGTCCCAGAAGTTGGTCTTGCCGACGGAAGTCGAATTGATCGAGCCGGTCGCGTCGGCGACGGCTTCGTAGGTCAGGGAGTAGCCGTCGGCGGCCGACCGCAGTTCGCCGTCGATCACGAGCTGTGCGTTGATCGTGTTGGCGGGAGGCAGGATCGAGAACACCGAGAAGTCCGGGTCGATGCAGTGCATCCCCAGGTCGTTCCATGCGAGCAAGCGGGGTGGTCCGCTGTGCGGCGTCGGTGTGGGGGACCAGAGCGTCGAGGTGGTGACGATCAGGCAGGTCGAGGTTGCGATTGCAGCAGCAACCCCACGGCGGAGGGAAAGAGGAGCAAGCATCGGGACTCCGAGTTCGAGGACCGGTGGCGGGGGCGAGGGAACGCGAACGAGCACACCCAGAACGTCGGGCGAGCGCCGTCCGAAAAGCCGTTGGAGGCTACGTCGCGCGCGATCGCGGAGGTCGGTCGAATCGGCCGAGTGAACGTCTTGTCATGCACGACAAGTCGCTCCGGATCGGGGCCGGTTTGCGGTCGAGATCGTGGTCGGACGCGCTCAGCGGACGGCCTTGAACGCTTCGAGTTCGATCCGTGGCGTCGAGTACTCGTCGTGGACCGGCTCGGTCTGGCACAGGTCGGTCGACAGGTACTTCTTGTTCGAGTCCGGGAACACGGTGACGACCGTCGCCTCGGGGCCCAGCTGTTCCGCGATCCGTACGGCGCCGAGGAAGTTCGCGCCCGACGATATGCCGACGGCGAGACCGATGTCGCGGCACAGCTTCTGCGCCATGAGGATGGCGTCGCCGTCCCAGACGTCGACCACGTCGTCGAGTTCGTCGAGGTGCACGATCGACGGGATGAACTCGTCCGAGATCCCCTGGATGCGGTGCTTGCCGACCTTGTGGCCGGTGCGCAACGTCGGGGAGTTGGCGGGTTCGAGCGGATGGACGCGAGTTCCGGGGTGCACGCGCCGGAGGAACCGACCGACGCCCATGACGGTTCCGCCCGTGCCGACACCGGCGACGAAGGCATCGGGCGCGCGCCCGAACATCGTGAGTTGGCGGTCGATCTCCGGTCCCGTGCCGAGTTCGTGGGCCGCGATGTTGCACTCGTTGTCGAACTGACGAGGCAGGAAGACATGGTCGTGATCGCGCGCGAACCGCTCGGCCAGTTCCACCGAGCCGACGAATCCTCCCTCCTCCTTCGAGACCAGCACGATGTCGGCGCCGAAGCCGGCGATCAACTTCTTGCGTTCCTCACTCATCCAGTCCGGCATGAAGATCCGAACGGGATGACCCAGCGCGCGGCCGATGGCGGCGAACGAGATCCCGGTGTTCCCGCTCGACGCCTCGACGATCGTCGCCGCGGCGGTCAGTTCACGGCGCTCGTAGGCGTGGCGCAGGATGTAGGCGGCCATCCGGTCCTTGGTGGACCCGGTCATGTTCATCGCCTCGTACTTCGCGAACACGCGGCCTGGAACGCCGCCGATCGTGTAGCTGATCTGGAGGAGAGGTGTGTTGCCGACGAGCGCGTGGATCGCGGTGGTCGGGTTGAGACCGGGACGGAAGGCCGACGGACGCGCCATATGGGGCGAACCGCATATCCGTCGGCGAATTTCTGCAGCGCATTGCCGTCCCGTCCCGGAGCCCTAGGATTTCCACTCTCGAGATTTTCGGGAATCCTGGGCCATGCTCGTGTGTCTTGTCGAGCGGCGCGGGGGTCCCGCGCCCATTGCGCTTCGATCGATACCCAGCTGGAGTCATTCTGATGTTGTTCCGCGCCAAGTCGGTCCTCCTGACCGCTGCTCTCACCCTCCTCGTCGCTCCGCTGTCGGCCCAGTGCGACGGCTGCAAGCAAGGCCAGTCCAAGCCGGCGACCCCGGTCGTCCAGGACGTTCCCGCGAAGCCTGCTCCGCAGGACGCCAAGGCGAAGACCGCGCAGAAGGTCGAGGCCAAGAAGGCTCCGAAGAGCGAGTCCTGTGGCGGCTGCCCGAGCGAGGCCGCGAAGTCGGACTGCGGGCAGTGCCCGAGCACGGTCACCACGACCGCGAAGCCGGTCAAGATGGAGAAGAAGGCCGAGAAGGGTGCTTGCTCGGACTGCTCGTCGGCCCCGAAGGCCGACTGCGGCTCGTGCTCGTCGACGGTCACGACCTCCGCGAAGCCCGCGAAGGGTGCCGCTCCGGTCGCGAAGC
Source organism: Planctomycetota bacterium (assembly GCA_020425915.1). Lineage (GTDB taxonomy): Bacteria > Planctomycetota > UBA1135 > UBA1135 > UBA2386 > JAGQQZ01. The sequence continues at coordinate 6,385 of JAGQQZ010000182.1, forward strand.
CGGTCGACACCGCGAAGCCGGCGAAGTCCGAGTGCTCCGGTGTCTGCCCGATGACCGGCGCCAAGGCCGAAGCCACGGCGAAGCCCGCTGCTCAGCAGGTCAAGGGCACGGTCAAGACCAAGGTCACCGGCAAGGGTGACAAGGAATGCTGCTCGGACGCGACTTCGAAGTCGGCCAAGGGTGGTTGCTGCGGCGACTGCGGTGACGGCGCGTCGGGCGACTGCTGCTCGGGCGAGGCCAAGGCGAAGGCCAAGCCGGCGAAGAAGGTCAAGGTCGAGGCCAAGGCCAAGCCCAGCATCGACTGACCGAGCACTGTGACCGATACGCACGACGGCTCCCACGCCACGCCCGTCAGGAACATCGAGGACCGTTCGTTCTTCGATGTTTTCGCGGATCACATCGGTGAGGTCTTCCTCATCGCGAACCCGCAGTCCTTCGAGGAGGGGGCGCTCGGCCCCAAGCTCCAGGAGGACTTCTATCCCGCGAAGTTGATCGGGCTCGGCCGGGACTATCTCGTGTTCGTGATCCCGTTCTCGCACGGTGGTGGGAAAAACGCGGAGAAGGAAGCGGCGCGGCAGTACGTGCCGCTCCACAGCGTCAAGCGCGTCAGCTTCATGAAGTCCCAGCGCGTGCTGCACCTGTAGCCGCGAGTCGGACTCTCAATCCTGCGACCTGAAACGCGCGACGTGATCGACGCGGGGGCCGAAACCCTCGCGTCGGCGCCCTCGCGCGCCACGACCACGACGGTCTGGTAGTTGCAAGGGCAGGGCCATGACGAGCCCCGACCCTGCGCGATCCATCACGGTCGACGCGAACGAAGCCGTTGCCCGCGTTGCGTATCGACTCAACGAGGTCATCGCGATCTACCCGATCACGCCCGCCTCGCCGATCGGGGAGCACGCAGATGCCTGGTCGCAGCAGGGGCAACCGAATCTCTGGGGCGACGTGCCGTCGGTCGTCGAGATGCAGAGCGAGGCGGGGGCTGCAGGGGCGATCCACGGCGCACTGCAGACCGGTGCGCTCGCGACCACGTTCACGGCTTCGCAGGGGCTGCTGTTGATGCTGCCGAACATGTTCAAGATCGCGGGCGAACTGACCGCCGGGGTCATCCACGTGGCGGCGCGCAGCGTGGCGACCCATGCCTTGTCGATCTTCGGCGATCACAGCGACGTCATGGCGGTGCGCAGCTCGGGGTTCGCCATGCTCTGTTCGGCGGATCCGCAGGAGGCGCAGGACTTCGCAGCGATCGCGCACGCGGCCAGCTTGGCGGGACGCGTTCCGGTTCTGCACTTCTTCGACGGGTTCCGCACGTCGCACGAGGTCAAGAAGCTCGAGACGCTGTCGGACGAACTGCTCCGTGAGCTGGTCGCGGCGGAGCACATCGAGGCGCACCGACGGCGAGGGCTGACGCCCGAGCGGCCCGTCGTGCGCGGCACCGCGCAGAACCCTGACGTGTTCTTCCAGGCGCGTGAGGCGTCCGCGCCGTACTACGAGGCGTTTCCTCGGATCGTCGCCGCGACGATGGCTCGGTTCGCGCACGCCACGGGGCGCCACTACGGGTTGTTCGATTACGTCGGCGACCCTGCCGCGGAGCGAGTCGTCGTGCTGATGGGGTCCGGCGGCGCGACGGCGATCGAGGCGGTCGAGGCTGCCGTCGCGCGCGGCGAGCGCGTCGGCGCGGTGCTGGTCCGACTGTTCCGCCCGTTCGATGCGGCGTCGTTGGTCGCGTCGGTCCCGCCGACGGCGCGGCGCATCGCGGTGCTCGATCGCACCAAGGAGCCCGGTGCGGTCGGCGAACCGCTCTACCAGGACGTCGTCGCGGCGTTCGCCGAGTGCGTCGAGCCAGCGGCACGGCCCGAGATCATCGGCGGTCGCTACGGTCTCTCGTCGAAGGAGTTCACGCCGGCGATGCTCGGCGCCGTGTTCGCGGAGCTCGGTGCCGCGA
>JAGQQZ010000183.1 GCA_020425915.1 Planctomycetota bacterium
CTACGCGTTGCGCGGCGAGCGCGTGCCGGAGCACCTGGCTGCGGCGTGCGCCCAGAAGTCGGACATTCGCTACACGGGTTTCATCGCACAGGACGTCGACGCCGCGGCACGCGCGGTCGGCTTCGAGTTCAGTGGCGTGAAGGTCCCGGAGGACCCGACGACCGATACCTACGGGCTGCGCTACGCGGAGTTCGTCGTGCCGCTCGTTCGAGCGGTGCAGGAACTCGACGCGAAGTTCCGGATCCAGCAGAGGACGCTCGACGAGCAGGCCGCGATGCTCGAGCACTGCGAAGAGATCCTCGTGGGCTTCGCCGACGGGGGCGCGCGATGAAAGCTCGATTCTCGAGTGCTCTGTGCGTCGCGACGCTGGCCTGCTCGGCTACCTCGCAGATGCTGTTCGCGCCGTTCGGGCTCACTGGCCCGGGGGCCGACGGTCATCGGCAGGTCGGCACGATCCGGTACGACGGTGCCATCGCCCTGCGCGGAAACTCCGATTCGATCGATGCGGGGATCGTGTCGACGTCGAGCGGGATGACCGCCTACGACGCGGGCCGGGACCGGCTCTACATGATCGGCCGCGCGGGCGTCGACGGTTCGACTCGGCTGTTCGTCATCGATCTTGCGACCGGGGGCGCCACGTCGCAGGTACTGGTCGACGTGCCGCACGACCTCGTCACCGGCATCGTCTTCGACGACGCCGATCAGCGCCTGTCGATTCTGTTCGACGCCGCGGGTGACGAACAGCTCGCGACGATCGATCCGACCGACGGATCGATCGTGCAAGTCGGCACGCCGGTCGCGACCGCGACGCTGGTCACGAGTGCTGGCGTCGTGGGCCTCGACGCAGCGAATGACCGGATGTTCTTCCTCGGCAAACCGAGTGGGGGGGCGGACCGGATCTACGCGATGGATACGGTCACCGGTGTGCCGACGAGCCAACCGCTCTCCGGCGCGACGGTGTCGTCGATCGTCGGCATGAGTTTCGACGAACTGTCGGGCCTGCTGTTCGCACTGATCCAGGTCGGGTACGATCGGCAGCTCGCGACGCTCGATCCGGCTTCGGGTGTGGTCATGCCGATCGGTGTCGCTCCGATCGGCGGTGGGACGACCGCGATCGCGACGATCCAGGGCGTGACCAGCTACGATCCCAGCGCCGGCCGGTTCTACTTCGTGGGCAGAGCGGGAGGACAGTGGTCTCTCTACTCCGCGTCGACGAGCTCGGGCGTCGCCACCTCCAGCGCGATCGACGAGACCGCGATCAAGGGCGGTCTCTACGTCGGCCTCGAGTTCCCGGTCGAGTGTGGCCAAGCCGGAATCAGCTACCCGACGATCTGTTCGCCGGGCCACCACGCGCTCGGCGGGCCGTTGCTGAGCATCACGGGGACGCCGCAGATCGGCACGACCCTGACGATCCGCGCCGACAACCTCATGGGCAACGCGTTCTGCGGTCTGATGCTCGGCGTGCCGGTCGCACCGACGCCGCTGTCTGTGATCGGTTCGACCGTGGCCGGCTCGAAGGTCTGCCTGAACCCCTGGTACACGTTGCCGTGCAGCGGGTCGGCCACGGCGACCGCGAATCTCACGCTGCCGCCGGATCCGTTGTTCTGTGGCGGTCCGTTCGCGGTGCAGTGGGCGGAGTACACGGGTGTGGGCATGGACTTCGGTACGTCGCGTTCGGCGGAGTTGGTCTTCGGGAACTGAGTCGGGGAGGCTTCGACTCAGCGCATACTGTCCAGCGGCGGAATCGGATCCGGCCGATCCCGATCCCGATCCAGGATGAAGTCCTTCAACCGCTTGAGCGGCGGACTCGTCTCGACCACGAAGTTCAGCACGTCGAGCGCCATCGCGAACGGCGTCAACGCGACCTTGCCCGCGAGCGAGAGCGCCGTCGGATCCGGTTCCGGCACGATGTAGCTCCACTCGTAGGCGATGCGTGCCGGACCGTTCCCCACCGCGAACGTCGGCGCGTCGGTCGGTGACGTGTGTCGTGCGCTCCACACGGCCGAGTAGCGCCAGGCGACGTGGTCGCCTTCGCGCGAAAGTCGCTGCTCGAGCGAGCCGGCGAGCATCGCTGCGGGAATGCGCGCCTGGCGAGTGCCGCCGTCGTCGTCACGGAACGTGACGACGAGGTCGAACTCGGACGCGTCCCGGTCGCGCGGGGCGTAGGCGTGGGTCGTGCCATCGCGCTCGATCCACGCAACGGGCTTGGCGGTCGCCGCGGGACCGCCGAGCAGTGTGCTCCAGTCGTGCTCGTCGAGCGCGGCGAGCGCGTCCATCTCCCAGTCGTCGGCGAGCGTGTTGCGGCCGAACTTCTCGGTCGGGTGGATCGGCTCGTCGAGGAATCGGCCGACCACGTCGGCCGGCATCGTGCCGGTCAGCGTGACGCGCGCGTTGAAGCTGCCACGGGCGGCGAAGGTTTCCCCGCCGAACACCTCGACATCCCAGGATTCGACCGAGAGTCGGTCGGTCGCGGCGAACAACCAGTCGCGTTCGAACGGCGATGGCTTGAGCGCGACGCAGCCTGGGTGCGCATCGGTCCAGCGCCTGACGTGGCCGATCTCGGTCTTCGCGTCCGGTTGGGTCAGGAGCAACTCGAGCCTCGTCGCCGCGGGATCGGGATCGATCGAGCCGTGCACCGCCAGCACTTCGCACGGCGCGCGTTCCAGCCGGTCGGGACGCACGCTCGGTTCCGGATCGGCCCAGAGGGCGGTCGTCACCGCACAGCTCTGGAGCAGGATGCACGCGGACAGGGCGAGACACCTCATCGCGACGATCACTCGACGGCGTCGTACTCGGCGATCACCATCGGCTCGGACTCCGCATCGCACATCCATTGCTGCATCGCAGGAATCGAGAACAGAGTGTCCAAGTAGTCCGCGCCGGTGTCGTCGACTTCGACGTCGTAGGTGAAGAACCGACAGGCGACCGGCGCGAAGAAAGCGTCCGCGATCGTGAAGTCGCCGAACAGGAACGGACCATCGCCGCCGAAGTTGCGCAGGGTGCTGCGCCAGCAGTCGAGCACCCGTGCCACGTCCTGGTCGACGCCGGCGGATCGCGCTCGCCGCGTGCGTCGCGCGCGACAATTCATCGGGAGCTCCCGTCGGAGATGCGCGAAGCCCGCGTGCATCTCCGAAGCGATCGATCGCGCCCGTGCTCGCGCGACCGTGTCTTCCGGCCACAGCCGCGCCTCGGGGAAGTGCTCGGCGACGTACTCCGC
>JAGQQZ010000184.1 GCA_020425915.1 Planctomycetota bacterium
ATCCTCGCTGAGCGCGGCCGGGCTCCGGTAGCGCCGATCCGGCTCCTTCTCGAGGCAGTGCATGACGATGCAGTCGAGGTCGCCGCGCAGCCGGCGGATCCATGGAACGGGCGGCTCGCCCGTCGACTTGGCGATCGCCGCTGCGCGGGCACTCGGCCGGGCCGGTTCGTCCTCTCGGATCCTGCGCTGCAGTTCCGACAGCGGGATCCCACGCATGGAGTCGGCGTCGAACGGCAGCTTCCCGACGAGCAGCTGGTACAGCACGATCCCCAGCGAGTACACGTCGGTTCGCGTGTCGATCGCCGCGAAACTCGCGTCCGCCTGCTCCGGCGACATGTAGCCAGGGGTTCCGAGCAGCTGGCCCTCCACGGTGAGGAGCGACCGATCGGTATCGTCCGTATCGATCGCACGCGCGAGCCCGAAGTCGATGATCTTCGGGCGCGCCACTTGGTTCTCGCGTGCGACGAGCACGTTGGTCGGTTTGAGGTCGCGGTGCAGCACGCCTCGCTGGTGTGCGTGCTGGACGCCGGCGCAGACGTCTCGGAACAGCTCGAGGCGCGCTCGAAGGTCCAACTGATGCGTCTCGCAGAACCGGTGGATCGGTTCGCCGTCGACGTACTCCATCACGAAGTACGGGCGACCTTCGGTGGAGAGACCGCCGTCGAACACCTGCGCGATGTTCGGGTGATTCATGGACGCCAGCGTCTGGCGCTCGCTCGCGAATCGCGCGACGACCTGCTTCGAGTCCATGCCGAGCTTGATCAGCTTGAGCGCGACGCGTCGTTGCACCGGCGTTTCCTGCTCGGCCAGGTACACGGTCCCCATGCCGCCTTCGCCGAGGACCGAGAGGATGCGGTACGGGCCGATCCGCGCCGGTGGCGCCGCGGCCGCGTGTTCGGTCGACGCGCCCAGCGCCGCCAGTGCGCGGATCTGGTCCGCGTGTCCCGGTTCGGCGTCACACAGCGCGTCCAGTTCGCGTGCTCGGGTTTCCGCCGGGAGTTGGAACAACTCGAGGACGCGCGCTTCGAGTGCGTCGGGAAGCCAGGCGTCGTCCGTCATGCGAGTCGAATCGAACTGCATCGGGAAACGCTTTGCCAGGAGTTCGACCGCACCGACACGACGGTGACGCGGGGCCGGGAACGATCCGCCCCGATCCGAATCCGATGACCGAAGCCCGTCGTACCGCACCATGGTCGCTCGGACGGGTGGACTCCCTCCAGGGGCTCCCATACCATCACGAGACCTTGGTCGAGCCGATCCCGGACCATCCCACGGTCGTCCTCGTCGAGCGCGCGCAGGCCGACGACGCGACCGCCCTGAACCAACTGTTCGCTCGGTTCCTGCCGCGGGTACGCAGGATCGTGGCCGTGCGGTTGCACTGCACCTCGCGCGACCTCCTCGACCTCGACGATGTCGTGCAGGATTCGATGGTGGATGCGTTCCGCGGCCTTTCGAAGTTCGACATCGAATCCGACGGAAAGTTGTGCGCGTGGCTCTCGAAGATCGTCGAGAACCGGATTCGAATGACGCTGCGCTCCGCGAAGGCAAAGAAGCGCGGTGGTGGAGCCGTCCGACGGTTCTCGGACGCGAGTGGCTCGTTTCGCGAGTCGGCTGTGCCCGGAGGTGGTGCCACGCCGAGTCAGAACGCCCAGGGGGGCGAGCTCGGTGATCGGATCGAGGACAATCTCCAGCTGCTGACCGAGCGGCAACGCGAGGTCATCGTCCACCGGTTCTTCTGCGACATGTCGTACGACGAGGTCGCCGAGGCGATGGGGCTCGATGGGCCGGATTCGGCCCGAGCGATCTACAGCCGCGCGCTCCGGGCCCTCGGGTCACGCATCGGTTCCGACACCGCGGACTAGTGCCGTGCACCTTGCAGTGGCCGCACCGCGGGTCGCGGCACTTCGATCATCGCACTGGGCGAGCGGGCCGCACACCGAGACCTGGCATCGCGACCGACGAACCGAGCTTGCGTCGCTTGGAGCTGCGCGCGTGATCGGGAGGGTCCTGGAACGACCCGCCACGCACCACCCGCGGTCCGGGGCCGTCCCCGTGCAGGCCATCCCCGGTCCTGGCAGGACCGATTTCCGCTCGATACGTGTCGCGACACCATTCCGCGACGTTGCCGTGCATGTCGTGTAGGCCGAACGCGTTGAACGCGTAGCTGCCGACCGGCGCCGCGAACACGCTGCCGTCCTCGATGTCCTGCGCTGTCGCCCAGCCCGTTCCGGCGTTCTGCGCCGTGCGATCGGCGACGTTCGCGAATCCGGTCAGCGACTCCGCCGTGCGGCCCGACGACCAGCGCGAGGTCGTCCCCGCGCGACACGCGACTTCCCATTGGTATTCGGTCGGCAACTCGAGCCGGAACCGTCGCATCAGCTCCGCGCATTGGCTCCAGTCGACTTGCTCGACCGGTAGCGCTCGATCCCGAGCGACGTCGACACCCGTCCGCGGCTCGTCCTCCTCGTTGTGGAAGCTCGGCGCCTCACCGCGGCTGAGTCGCGACCATTGCCCTCGTGTCAGTTCGAAGCGCGACAGGAAGAACGGGTCGAGCTTCGCCAGATTGAGCTTCTCGCTTCGTGTCGCCTGCGGCGAGAAGTTCGGCCATTGCGAGTTCTCGGACTGTTCCCCGACGAACGTCCTACCCCCGGGCACGAGGACGAAGACGATGCCGGTCTCGCCGGTGACTTCGATCGTGCCGTCAGCCGCGTGCCGCGGCACGACCGTCGGGTCGGCCGCCGAACGCAGATCGTAGAACTCCCACAGGCGAGTCACGGGGTTCATCCCGATCGGTACGAGGCCCGGTTGTGGGCGGAGGTCGATCCGAGAGTCGGCGTACAGGTTGCTCGCGGTCTCTCCGTCGGCCCGCGCGATCGCATCGCGCGCGAGATCCCACGCCTTGGCGTGGGATTCCCGTACCTCGGCGAATCGGCGGCACCACGCGGCCCGCTCCTCCATGCGCGGTACGTCGACGTCGAGGAACTGCTCGATTCCCGAAATCGCTTCGCGGAGCGCCTCGTGCAGGAAGGCGTCGCGATCGTCCGCGAAATCGAACGTCGACCTCGCGGCGATCGCAGGCTCGAGAGCCGCGACCTCGGCCGCGAGTTCCTCGATCTGATGATCCCAAGCCGCGCTGTTCCCGAGTTCGATGACTTCCTCCAGGTACCGTCGGGCTCGCCCGAGGTCGACCGGCACGGACAGCTCCTCTCCGATCTGGAACGCTCGCGCGAACGCCTTGCGCGCCCCCTCGTCGTCGCCGAGGTCCAGGAGTGCGTACGATTCGTTGAGCGAGAGCCCGAACACGTCCGTCTCCGAAAGGTCGCCGCGTTCCAAGGCGCAACGAACGATCGCGAGCGCTTCGGCCGCACGTCCGTACTCGGTCCGCCCGGGCCCGGCGAGCGGTCGGACGAGATCCAAGACAGCCGTCGTCGCGGCGGGCACGTCGGTCGGATCGATCGACGCCGACTGCCACGTGTGGGTGCCCTGCCGCACGGCTCGCGAATCACGCAACCATCGCAGCTGCGCTTCGTTCCGGACGAACTCCGCGTAGCGGGGATGGGCTTCGCGGTCCGCCTCGCGTTCCTCGGCGGTCCACTCGAGGGCTCGGGCTTCCAAGTCGCCGACCGTGGTTCGCAACTCGGGCAGCACGCGGCGCAATCCCTCTCCGTAACGCTGCATCCACGCTGCGATGTCGTCGTGTTGATCCGGCCATGAGGGGTCGAGCTCCGGTGCCGTACGACGCGCGTCGCGCAGTTCGAGAACGGCCTTGAGGTGATCGAAATCGGCGAGGTGTGTCTCTGCCGACTTGCGTGCGCGTGACGCGCCGACCGCGAACCAGATCGACGTCACCGTTCCGATCACGAGCGCCAACGCCACCGCGGTGACCGCGGCGACCATCAGCCGGTGTTTGCGCACGAAGCGCCGCACGTGGTAGGCCGACCCCGGTGGCCGCGCCGACACGGGCTCGTGCCGCAGGTAGCGGTCGATATCGGCGCCGAATTCGGCCGCCGACTGATAGCGGCGCTCCGGCTCCTTCGCGAGTGCCTTCATGACGACCCAGTCGAGGTCGCCGCGCAGGCTCGACAGCCATCGGCGTCGGGTCTCGTCCGGGTTCGTCGTCGTGGCACTCACACGGGTGCTCGGTCGCGCGGGGTAGTCCTCGCGAATCAGGCGGCGCAATTCGTCGAGGTCACCGCCTGCGTCGTCCAAGTGGAACGGCAAGACGCCCGCGAGCAGTTCGTAGAGCACGACGCCGAGCGAATACACATCCGTCCGCGTGTCGATGTCGTCGTTCGCCGCGACGGCTTGCTCGGGGGACATGTAGACCGGAGTCCCGATGAGCTGCCCTTGCAGTGTGTAGAGGGTCGATTCGACCTCGCGTTGCGCGGTCGCCCGGGCGAGTCCGAAGTCGATGATCTTCACGACTGGCTCACCGTCCTCGAACGTGACCAGCAGATTGGTCGGTTTCAGGTCTCGGTGGATGACGCCCTTCTGGTGCGCGTGCTCGACCCCGGCGCAGACCTGCCGGAACAACGTCAAGCGCTCGTGCAAGCTGCTCTCGTGCCGAGCGCAGTGACTCGAGATCGGCTCGCCATCGACGTACTCCATGACGAAGAACGGGCGACCGTCCTGGGTCAATCCACCGTCGAAGACCTTGGCGATGCTCGAGTGGTTCATCAGGGCGAGCGCCTGACGTTCGGCCTCGAATCGCGCCACGACCTCCCTCGAGTCCATACCGAGTTTGATCAGCTTGATCGCGACCAGGCGCCGCACCGGACTTTCCTGCTCGGCGAGGAACACCGAACCCATGCCGCCTTCGCCGAGGGTCCGGACGATTCGGTACGGACCGATCCGCTCAGGGTGCGCCGGATCCTCGGACAGCATCGAGTGAAGTCCGGCCAGGGCTCGAATCGTCTCGACCTGCGAGGGGTGCTCCGCGCACAGCTGCGCGATCGCGACCTCGCGCTGGGCCTGCGTCAGCACGGCGATGCGTTCGATCGCACGTTCCAGGTCGGGGTCGAATTCGGTCATGCGGCGAGGGTCGGACTCGAGTGACGGGCGGAGCGCATGGTGTTCGTCGCGACGGTAGCGTGCTCGGGTGTGCGTGAAGGCGCAAGCGCTCGGCGGCTCGCGCTCCGGCGACGGCCCCTGGCGTCTGCCGAGGGCCGCGAGTCAGAGGAGGGGGGCGGATATGGAGGATTCGTGCGCGCGTGGCCGCAGCGAGGCCTGCTGAAGGCACTCATGCGGGGACGCCGCCCGGCGAAGCACGTTTTTCCGGTTCTGTTCGCGGTTTCGTCGGGGACGCCGCTGGTCCCGGTCAGCCGTTCGCCTTGTCGACCCCCGACGAGGTCCACGGCCTGGCGACGCGCGGCTCGCCGACCGCCTGGCCGATCGCGAAGCGTCCCACGACGCGCAACGCCTTGCGTCGCAGCCAGCCCGGTCGCACCCGCGACTCGATCGGGGCGTAGTGCGCGCGGGTCGGCTCCGGCAGCATCGGCAGGATCGACTCCGGCTTCGAGGAAACCCCGATCATCTCGCCGATGCGCAGGATGTGTCGCGCGTGCTTCTCGACCTGATCGCTCGTGCCGGCGTAGCGGTTCTCGACGGCGCGGCTGAACGCTTCGAGGAGTTCGCGATCGTCGGTGAACGGGATCCCGAAGATGCGATAGGTCTTGGCCATGTAATTCAGGTGCCAGCGCCTCTCGTCGTCCGAGATGTCGTCGCACTGCCGTTCGACGTTCTCGAACAGGCTCGAGCCGAAGTAGCTCATCATCCAAGGCGGGATCCGCAGCTTCGCGTGTCGCGCCATGATGGACCGCAGGAGCTCCCGCACGGCCGGCGACGAGATCCCACCGGTCGCTTCGCGCCCCGAGTCCGTCACCGCGCGGATGAACAGGTCGGTCTCGTAGAACGACTGCGCCATGCTCCGCAGCGAGGCGAACCGCGCCGGGAACCGCGCGTCGTGCATGCGGATGAAGTCGACGAGCAGGAAGAAGTTCAGATAGGCGCCGATCCCCGGTCGGTAGCCACAGCGGAACCAGAGCCGGCTGACCGTGCGCAGCTCCTCCGCGAATTCGGGCCCGAGCCGAGCCGGGTCGAACGAGTCGCCGAACGGCGGATCGAAGCGGTCGAACAGCGAAGCGATTGCGGCGTCGGGCATGGTTCGCGTCACTCTCCCGTTTGGCGCTGGTGGTGGGGTTCGGGCACCAACGTACGGGTTCGAGTGCTTCCTCGAGCCTCGGATCGTGGAACGACCCTTCGGATTCGACGAAGTCGGAGACACCGAGCCGTGAGAGACTACCGCGTCGCGCGCTCTCGCTGCTTCTTCAATCGCTCCTGGCCGCGGAACTCCCGGTGGCGCCGGTCCACGCCGCGGTTGTTGTCGTAGTGCAGCGTGCCGTAGTCGACGAACGCGTCGAGATCGAAATCGTCCCAGGCGACGAACGGGCGTCGCGACATGCGCTCGTGCACGAGCACGTTGATCGGCTTCATCCGCCACGTGCCGTTCGCCTCGGTCACGGGTTCGCCGTTCGCGTCGCGAAGGAAGGTGTCGCGCCGTTCGGACTGGCCGCGATGGCGTTCGAAGTGGGCGTCGAAGTTCTGCCAGGTGCTGCGGGCGTAGGTCTCCGGCGATTGCGTGTAGACCTCGCGGCGGTGCATGCGTCGATACATCCGCGTCTTGGTCTCGACGCTCTTGCCCTGGTCCTCCCAGAGCTTGGCGATCCGTTTCGCGAAGCGCAGTTCGCGCGCCAGGTCGTCCGGGTGCCAGAACCCCGGCAGCGCATGGAGGACGACGAGGTCGGGCGACAGCACGAAGATCTGCGTGTTGCGCGGCCCGGCGCCGTTGGTCGTCGCGACCGCGGTCTGCCGACGGTCGTATCCACACGAGTAGCCGACGTAGTCCTCGCGACGGATGTTCTTCCAGCCGACGACGAAGTCGGTGCGCAGCATCTCGAACAGTTCGGGTTGCGGAAGGGAAACTCCCCTCAACGATTGCGCAGCGCTTCAAGCGTAGCCGTCGAGATCGCCGAGCAGCTGCAACCACAGGATCGGCTTGCCGGTCTTCTGCGCCTCGATCTGTGCCGTCGAGAGGCGCTTGTGCCATTCGAGTTCGGTCACGACCCGCTTGACCGAACGCGACAGGTCGACTCCGGCGACGCGCGTCGCGAGGAATTCCTGCTTGGTCGTCGTCGCGGTCTCGTTCGCGGGGATGTCCGCGAGCGTGTGGGGGATCAACGCGCCTTGCGCGGCGGCGGTGCCGGCGAGGAGGCAAACGGCGAACGTGGACAGACGTCGCTGCATCGGGATGGCTCCTTGAGTCCAGGGACCGGGGCGAGGGAGTGCGGTCTCGGAGACCGGCTCCGACCTATCGAGCCGAGACAGGGATCGCGCGTAACCGCCAATGTCGGGTTTCCCCGTGGATCCACGCCTGGAGCACTTGGTCGGCAGGTGCGATTGATCGATGCCGCGGCGCTAGACGATCTCGAGCGGCTGGTGCGACGTCCGGTCGAGCTGGAGCCGGACGACATCGGGTCGCGCGTAGTGCCCGCACGAATCGACGACCTGCTTCGCGCTGTCGATCGCCTCGAAGTCGAGCTCCGCGTAGACGATCTCCTCCGCGTCGGGACGCGCCTTGGCGAGCACGTTCCCGCGCGGACCGACGATCATCGAGCAGCCGAAACCCGGCTTCAGCTTGGAGACGCTGGGGCCGCTCCCGAGCGCCTCGAGGATCTCCGGTGTCAGGATCGAGGTCGCGTTGACCACGAACGCCTGCGACTCGAATCCGTAGTGCCGCGTCGAACACTCGATGATGTCCATCAGCCCGCCCATGCCGCCGGGCCACATCCCGATGTGGATCTGTTCGCCCTGCCCCTGCATCGCGTAGCGGAACAGCGCGTTGCCGTGCTCGTAGCAGATCAGCGCGCCGACCGTGCCGATGTCGGTCTCGAAGACCTGCATGTCCGCGCCGTCGCCGCGGCCCCAGATCATCCGCTCGTGGTTGGTCGGCACGAGCTTGCGGCGCCGGCCCATCACCCGCCCGTCCGGTCCGAGGAACAACTGGCTGTTGTAGAGCGTGCCGCCGTCGAGTTCGTTGATGCCGATCGCGACCATCGCGCCGGCCGACTTCGCGGCCTTGGCCAATCGATCGGTCGCCGCGTCACCGACCGTGACCGCGTTCTCCCGCAGTCGCTTGACGAACGCGCCGATCTCGGTCGCGTCGTAGGTGATCGCGAAGTACGGATAGCCGGCGAGGAAGGTCTCCGGGAACACGATCAGGTCGGCACCCGCGTCGCCGGCCTCGGCGATGGCGTCGCAGGCCTTGGCGAGGGTGGCTTCACGATTCAGGTAGATCGGCGCCAGTTGGGCGGCGGCGGCTTTGACGTGTTTCATGGATCTGTCCGGTGGAGAGGGGCCCGGGTGGCCGGATCGCCACGCGCGAACGGATCCGACGCGGCGAACGAAGGCAGCTCCTAGCAGATCCCACGGTCGGCGAGGACGCAATCGAACACCGCGGGGCTGCGCCGCGGGAGCGATGGGTTCCTCGCCGGGCGTGGGGAGGCGAACGAGGAAGCCGCGGAAATCGTTGTCCGAGAACGGAATAGGCGAGTCCGACGAGTGGTGGGTGAGGTGCGGCGGAATCCGAGGACAATCGTCCGCGGCACTCGTGCGAAGAATCTGGCTCTCGTTGAACCCGCAGCCCGGCCGCCAGCGACCTCTCCTACGACCATGACTGGCACTTCGCCACAATCCCTGATCGAGGACACGCTCTGGCTGCGCCGTCTGTGCCGCGCGCTCGTTCACGACATCGACCTCGCCGACGATCTCTACCATGACACCGTCGTCGCGGCGCTCGCCGACCCGTCCGGCACCAGCCGGCCCTGGCTCGTGCGGGTCGCTCGCAACCTCGCGGTCTCCCGGCTGCGTCGCGAGGCGCGACGCCGCGAGATCGAGGGCCAGCCGATGTCCGAGCCCACTTCGCCGACGACGGTGGACGTCGTCGCCGAGGCCGAGCTGCAACAGGTGGCCGTCACTGCGGTCACGCGGCTCG
>JAGQQZ010000185.1 GCA_020425915.1 Planctomycetota bacterium
CACGTGGCCGCTTTCGTCAAGTCGTAGGAGTCCGGTCCAGCCATGAGTGTTCCGAAGGTCTGTGTCGTCGGCTGCGGTCACTGGGGCAAGAACCTGGTCCGCAACTTCGCCGCGCTCGATGCGCTCGCGTTGGTCTGCGACCTCGGCGAGCAGGGGCGCCAGAAGGCCGCCGAACTCGTTCCCGACGTCCCCGTGACCGGTGACCTCGATGCCGTGTTCGGCTCGGACGTCGACGGCGTCGTGTTCGCGACGCCGGCCGAGACGCACGCGAAGCTCGCGCGCGTCGCGCTCGAGTCGGGCAAGGACGTCTTCGTCGAGAAGCCGCTCGCGCTCGACCAGAAGGAGGCCGCCGACCTCGTGGCGCTCGCGCAGGAACGTGGCCGCATGCTCATGGTCGGGCACGTCCTCGAGTATCACCCGGCGATTCGTCGGATCGTCTCGATGGTCCACGAGGGTGACCTCGGCAAGCTGCAGTACGTGTACTCGAATCGGCTGAACCTCGGCAAGATTCGCACCGAGGAGAACATCCTCTGGAGCTTCGCGCCGCACGACGTCGCGATCATCCTGCGCATGGTCGGCTCGGCACCGCTGCAGGTGACGTCGGTCGGCGCGAACTACATCACGGCGAACGTCGCCGATGCGACCGTCAGCACGATGTTGTTCGACAACGGCGTCCGCGCGCACGTGTTCGTGTCGTGGCTGAACCCGTTCAAGGAACAGCGACTCGTGGTCACCGGCTCGAAGGCGATGGTGACGTACGACGACGTGACCAAGGAACTCGTCCTGCACGACAAGCGCGTCGAGCTGGGCGACGCCGGGCCGGTCGCGGTCAAGGGCGAGGGCACGTTGCTCGAGTTCGACGACGACGAGCCGCTGCGGCTCGAGTGCGAGGCGTTCCTCGAGTCGATCCGAACGCGGTCGCCGGCGCTCACCGACGGAGTCAGCGGGCTCCACACGCTGCGCGTGCTGCAGGCAGCGCAGCGATCCCTGATGACCGGCGGCGAGCCGGTTTCGCTGCACCGGCTGGACTGACGCCGCCGAGCGAGCGAAGAGCGCGGGATTTCGTCGGCCGGTGTCGAAATCGAGGGGCCTCCCTCGTCCATCGGCCGTCAGGTGCTCCAATGGAGTGCCGCAACCGAAACCCACGGAGGAAACCGATGAAGCCCTTCCTGCTGTTCGCTGCCGTCGCCGTCGTCGCGCCTTCGCTCACGGCCCAGATGCCCGAGCTGGAGCCGCCCGAGCAGCTCCACAAGTTCGATCGCCTGATCGGTGCCTGGGACGGCGCGGGCAAGGTCTGCCACGTGCCGGGTGAGCCCGCTGGTGACTGGACGTCGAAGTCGGTCGTCGAGCCGATCCTCGGCGGGATGTTCCTGCGAGACTCGTCGGTGATCAGCTTCCCGGACCAGCCGCAAACGCTGCAGTTCGTGACGCTCTACGGCTACGACCGCGAGAACCAGAAGTACATGCAGTGGAGTGTCAGCAACATGGGCGAGGTCACCGCCTCGGAGATCCACTGGATCGACGACGACACCTTCGTCACGGCCGAGATCGGCGTCAGCGACCACACTCCACACGTCGACCGTTGGGTCACGCACCTCGGCGACGACGAACACACCACGAAGGGCGAGACGGCAGGCGGTGCGGGATCGTTCTTCGTGCACGTCGACGGCACGATGAAGCGAGCCAAGGCGATGGACGCGGTGACGCGCAAGGACGCCTCGTTCTACGTCCCGGGCGCCGGCCCCGAGATGAAGCGGCTGAACCGGATGGCCGGCACGTACGACGTCAAGGGCACGATGTTCCTGCCCGACGGATCCGAGACGGAGATCGAGGGCGTGCAGACGATGCGTCCGTTCTACTCGGGCCTCGTCCTCGAGTCGTACACGTCCGGTCGCCCGGGCAACTACGAAGCCTGGAGCTGGATCGGGTGGAACGCGCACGAGCACCGGTACGAGATGGTCTACGCCAACAGCATGGGGGAGGCCGGACACCACCCGATGTACTGGGTCGATGACGATCTCGTTGCGCTGTTCGCCGGTCGTTCGATGGGACAACCGACGGTGCGCCGCTCGGCGTCGTCGTTCGACGAGAACGGCGCGGTGAACAAGTCGTGGACGCATGTGATCGTGGGGACCGGGGAGCCGGCCAGAGTGTTCGAGGCGAACTACGCGAAGCGTTAGTGAGTGATCGTTGCTGCTCGAGTTCTGAGGTCGCGTGGGACGGCCTCAC
>JAGQQZ010000186.1 GCA_020425915.1 Planctomycetota bacterium
CGGAGTCGAGGGCACGCGGGTGATTCCGTACAAGCCGTTGCTCGACGGCGCGATCGACCTCGCGGAACGACCGCCAGCTCGGTGCCTGATCCTCCAGCGACCGATGGCGCACGCGGACCTCGTGTCCGGACGTGATTCCGACTGGGACGAGGCCATGGCCGGCGCGACCGCCCACGAGTGCGTCCCGGTGGCCGCGACCGACCCGCTCTACATCCTCTACACGTCGGGGACGACCGGAGTGCCGAAGGGCATCGTCCGCGATCACGGCGGTCACGCGGTCGCGCTGCATTGGTCGATGCGCAACGTCTACGGTGTCGAACCCGGCGAGACGTTCTGGGCGGCCTCGGACGTCGGCTGGGTCGTCGGCCACTCGTACATCGTCTACGGCCCGTTGCTCCACGGGAACACGACCGTGATGTTCGAGGGCAAGCCGGTCGGCACGCCGGACCCCGGAGCATTCTGGCGGGTCGTCGCGGACCATGGCGTCGTGACGATGTTCACGGCACCGACCGCGTTCCGCGCGATCAAGCAGCACGACTTCCACGGCGAGTGGATCGCGAAGTACGACCTGTCGAGGCTCCGCGCGCTGTTCCTCGCCGGCGAACGGTGCGATCCCGACACGCTGCACTGGGCCGAACAGCAGCTCCGGGTTCCCGTCATCGACCACTGGTGGCAGACGGAGACCGGGTGGCCGATCGCCGCGAACTGCCTCGGGCTCGGGGCCCTGCCGATCAAGGCCGGATCGCCGACCAAGGCCGTGCCGGGCTGGGACGTCCACGTCCTCGACGCGGAGAGCGGCGCCCGATTGCCGGCCGGACAGATGGGCGAGATCGCGTGCAAGCTGCCGCTACCGCCTGGTTCGCTGCCGACGCTCTGGAACGCGGAGGATCACTTCGTCAAGCGGTACCTGACGCGCTTCCCCGGCTACTACCAGACCGACGACGCGGGCTACCTCGACGAGGACGACTACCTGTTCGTCATGGCGCGCACCGACGACATCATCAACGTCGCCGGACACCGCCTGTCGACCGGGGCGATCGAGGAGGTCATCGTCGGCCACGAGGACGTCGCCGAGTGCGCGGTGTTCGGTGTCGCCGACGAACTCAAGGGCGAAGTCCCGATCGGCCTGATGACGCTCGAGGACGGCGTCGACCGCGACCCGGCGGCGATCGTCGACGAGGTGATCGCGAACGTCCGTGCCGGCATCGGCCCGATCGCCGTGTTCAAGCGCGCCGCGATCGTCGCGCGGTTGCCGAAGACTCGCTCGGGCAAGATCCTGCGCGGCACGATGCGCAAGATCGCCAATGGACAGGAGTGGCGCATGCCGGCCACGATCGACGACCCGGCCGTGCTCGACGAAGTGACCGCGGTGCTCGGCGACCTCGGTTATCCGCACGGGGACTGACACCCGGATCTGGTGATCAGCGCGCAGGCTCCGCCGCCGGGCTGCGCGCGAACAGTCCGCGTTGCTCGCACTCCCCGAGCAGTCCTGCGACGAGCGCCTCGACCGAGGTCGAGAGCGCCTGGACCACGGCCTCGGGTTCGCCGTTGACGGCTCGATTGCGCGCGCTCCGCTCCTGACGGAACAGCGTCACGCCATCGGGAGTCGACAGGCGGAACTCCATCGTCGCTTCGCCGAACCACTCGCCGTCCTCCACGACGAGGTGGAAGCCACGCACGTGCGTGTCGAGCACGTAGTCGACTTCGTTGGCGATCGCGTCGGGGAACACGTCTTCGAAACAACCCGACCTCGAGAGCCCCGCCGTGATCGCGTCGCCGAGCATCGCGTCGAGCGAACCGGCCCACTGGTGGAACCGGTAGTGCGAGAGCTTGACCGCCCCGTCACGCACGACCAGCTGGTCGCCGGCGAGATCGGACGCGAGCGTGGTTCGACCGATTCCCAATCGACCGCCCGGGAGCGCGACGCCGCCGGTCGGCTCCGGCAGCCGCAAGCGATAGAACGAGGTCTGCGGGACGTGGATCGAACCACAGCCCGCGACGAGCAAGATCACGAGAGAGCAGGAGATTCTCTTCATCGGGTGCCTCCGGGCGCCGTCGCCGGGATCTCGATCTCGGTCGCTTCTTCGCCGAACACCAGCGAACTCGGCGCGAGGCGGAGCTTGCGCGCGAGGCCGCGGATCTCGCGGAACGAATCGCGCGCGGTCAACACGGCCGACTGCAGCGGGCTACGCACCGCGGCCAGCAGCGCCGATCCCTCGCGGACGAACGAGTCGAACCGCTTCTCCAGCGATACCAGTCCATCCATCGCGTCGCGCGCGGACGCGACGACCCGGCGCGCCTCGTCACCCGTGAGCAGTTGCGCTCCGGCATCGACCGCGCGGTCCGCGTTCGCCACGAGCGCTCGCACCTCGGAGACCAGCGTCGGCAAGGCCTCGAGATCGGTCTGCGCCGCGTCGAGGACGGCGTCGATCCGCGCCGGGATCCGCTCGCTCATGTCCTCGAAGTTGGTGAGCATGTTCGCGACGTGCGCGCGGTTCTCCGGCCCGGCGAACTGCGTCGCGGCGACGACGAGTCGATCGACGTTCGCGAGCGTCGACTCGAGGCGTTGGACGATCTCCGGCAACGACAGCTTGAGCGCATTGATCGGGTCGTCCTTCGACGGAATCGTCGCGCCCGACGGCAGGCGCTTCCCGGCACGGTCGAATCCCTCGAGTTCGATCGTGACCTGTCCGGTGACGAGCAAGCGGTCGATGCGCGCCGTCGTCACGTCCTGGATCTCGGCCTTGCGCGGATCGACGCGCAGTTCGACCTCGGTCTCGCCTGCCACGAAGCGGATGTCGGACACCGAACCGATCGGTACGCCTTGGAAGTTGACCTTCGAGCCGACGACCATGCCCTTGACGTTCTCGGCGAAGCGCACGAGATACGTCGCGGTCACCGAGTTCATGGCCGAGCCGACGATGAACAGCATCAGGCCCGAGAAGACCACGGTGATCCCACACACCAGCAGTCCCACCCGAAACAACAGCGCTCGATCGGCCAAGTCAGCTCCCCACTTCTTCGATCACATCGCCATGAACGTGGCGATGTCCATGTCCCGTTCATCGGCTTCGCGCATGCGTCGCTCGATGAAATCCCGAATGCGTTCGTCCTGGTGATGCCAGACGTGTTCCTTCTCCCCGACCGCCGCGACCCGGCCATCGAAGAACACGGCGACGCGATCCGCGATGCACTGCGCGGACGGCAGGTCGTGCGTCACGACGATCGTCGTGATCCCGAACACTTGGTTGAGTTTGCAGATCAGGTTGTCGACTTCCGCGGCAGTCACCGGATCCAGGCCGGCCGACGGTTCGTCGAAGAACAGGATCTCCGGATCGAGCGCGATGGCGCGCGCGATCGCCGCGCGCTTCTTCATGCCGCCCGACAGACTCGCGGGTAGCAGGTCGGCCGCATGCAACAGCCCGACCATCTCGAGCTTCATGCGCGCGATCTCGAGGACGAACTCGCCGTCGAGATCCGTGTTCTCGCGCAACGGTAGCGCGACGTTCTCGAGCACCGAGAGGCTGCCCAGCAGCGCTCCGCCCTGGAACGCGAGCCCGGTGCGCAATCGCAACGTCCGCAGTTCGGACGGCGCGAGCGAGAACACGTCCTGTCCTTCGATGACCACCGAGCCACGCGTCGGACGAGTCAATCCGCAGAGGTGCCGCATCATCGTCGTCTTGCCGCAACCCGACGGTCCCATGATCACGAACACCTCTCCGCGGTGGATGTCGAGATCGACGCCGTCGAGCACGATGCGATCACCGAAGCTCATTCCGAGTCCCTCGACCCGGATGAAGCCGGCCTCGGGGTGCAGGCCCGGACACTGCGGCTGGGCGAGCGCTTCCTTGCGCCAACTCATGACAGCAGCATCCTCTGGCCGGTCACGAAGATCGCATCGATGATGATGATCAGGAAGATCGACAGGACCACGGAGTTCGTCGTCGCCCGTCCGACGCCTTCGCTGCCTCCCTTGACGCGAAGTCCCAGCCCACAGCCGACGACGCCGATGCAGAGCCCGAACACGAGGCTCTTGGCGAGCGCGACCGCGAAGTCAGCGAAGTGCAGCGCCGTCCGGGTCTGCGCGACGTAGGCGTACGGCTCGATGTCGGCGACCCCGAACCCGAACAGGAGACCACCGCCCATCGCGACGAGGTCGAAGACGACCCCGAGCCCGACGACCGCGATGCCGAGCGCGACCACCTTCGGCGCGACGAGGAATCGAATCGGATCGACCCCCATCTGCCGCAGCGCGTCGATCTCCTCACCGACGACCATCGAGCCGAGCTGGGCAGCGTTGCTGCTCCCCGAGCGCGCCGCCAGGACGATCGCGGTCATCAGCGGGCCGATCTCGGTCATGACCGAGACGCCGACCATGTCGGCCATGAAGATCTCGGCGCCCCACAGACGCAACTGCACCCACGCCTGCATCGCCAGGATCAGGCCGAGCAGGAACGCGATCAGCAGGACGATCGGCAGGGCCCCGTTCGCGGCCTGGTCGAGCTCGCGCACCGTTCGATCGAAGCGCAGCATCCTGCCGCGGAACGGATCCAGGAAGATCGATCGAGCCGCGCCGGCCGTCATGCGACCGATGTCGGCCATCATCTCGAGCAACGGCAGGGTCGCTGCGCCGATCCGCGTGACCGGATCGAGGTCGATCGAACGGCGCTCGCCGGGCTCGGTGAGACTGCCGACACGAACCAGTGAGAAGAAGTCGACCATCGACTTCGACATGCCGCGCAACTTGACCTCCACACCCCGCTCGCGACCGTGACGCATCGCCTGGACCAACGCACCGATCCCGGCGGAGTCGAAGCTCTCGACCTGGCGGAGATCGACGACGAGTTTGCGCGGCTCGGACGCGAACAGCCGATCGATCGCCGCGATCGTGTCCGGCGCGGCATGCCGATCGAGTTCGCTCGCGCACTCGAATACTGCGGTCGAAGGGTCGCTCAACGGTCCAGGGGGAGGTAGGGTCAACCCCGTCATCGGCACCGTTCGGAGCCGGGCTTGATCGGAAAAACTCGCTCCAGCGGGCCGAATCCACCGGTGACACGGTCCATTCGGAGGCGCGAATCGCCGATACAGACCACGATGAGAGCATTCTCTTGCTTGATCCTCGCGGGCACCGTCGCGACGACGGCCAGCGCCCAGTATTTCGAGGCCCGCAACTCCGCGATGGGCGGAACCGGCACGGCGTCGTCCAGCTACCTGGCCGCCCCACTCGCGAACCCGGCGCTACTCGCGCGGTTCGGGGAGGACGACGGCTTCGGCCTGCGATTGCCGACGATCGGCGCGAGCGCCGCCGACGAGGATGACCTGGTCGACGCGATCTCGTCGTTCCAGGACGAACTCGAGACCTTCCAGGCGAGACTCGACGCGGCGACGGTCACCCCGGCCGATCGCAACGCACTCGCCGCGAGCCTCCAGTCGCTTGCCGGCAGGACGGCGACCGCAAACTTCGGCGCGAGCTTCGCGATCGCGATCCCGAACGACACGCTGAGTGTAGCCCTGTTCGGCAACACCTACGGGGACGCGCGCGTGTTCGCGACGATCGACCCGAACGACGTCACGTCGATCCAGACCGCGACGGTGTCGACCGACGTCGACAACCTCCAGTCCGAGGGCCGCGTCATCGGAGCCGCGGTGTCCGACCTGGGGATCTCGATCGCCAAGTCGTTCGATCTCGGCGCCGCGAAGCTGCTGCTCGGCGCGTCGCCGAAAGCGCAGCGCGTCGACTCGTTCAACTACTCGCTGAACATCGACACGTTCGACGAGGGCGACTTCCACGACAGCCAGTACCGCAACGACGAAGTCAACTTCAACGCCGACGCAGGCGCCGCCGTGATCTTCGGCGAGGGCATCACGGTCGGGGTGATGGCGCGGAACCTCGTCTCGCGGGACTACCAGACCGTGTTGACCGCCGGGCAGCAGTTCTCGTACGAGGTCAAGCCCGTCGTGACGATCGGTGCCGCGGTGGAACTCGGAGCGCTGACGTTGACCGCCGACGTCGACGTCACCGACACCGAGCGCTTCAATCTCTCCGACGAATCTCGCTTCGTGCGCGGAGGACTGGAGGTCGATCTCGGCGACTGGGTGCAACTCCGCCGAGGCGCGCAGCTCGACACCGAGGACACGACGCCGGACCTGTTCACGGCTGGGCTCGGCATCTCGCCGTTCGGGGTGTTTCGACTGGACCTCGCGGGGATGCTCGGCGAGGACAACACCTACGGCGCGGTCTTGCAGACGAGCTTCACGTTCTGAACTGGGTTGCTTCGGGGGTTGCCGAGGCGGCCTCGCTCGGGCTCGCAACG
>JAGQQZ010000187.1 GCA_020425915.1 Planctomycetota bacterium
CCACGGCACGCCGCAGCCGCGCGCCTTGCTCGAGGTCCAACTCGACAAGGTCGCGGTCGACCTCGGGCTCTGCCCGGCTGCGATGCGCAAGCAGAATCTGCAGCCGCCACACTCGCTGACCGCGAACTACCTCAAGGTCGGCACCATGGGGCTCGGCGAGTGCATCGACAAGGTCGTCGAGGGCTCGGACTGGAACAACCGCTGGGGCAAGCTGCCCCACGGCAAGGGGCTCGGCATCGCCTGCAGCTCGTACCTCTCGGGCGCCGGCCTGCCGATCTACTGGAACAGGATGCCGCACTCGGGCGTGCAACTGCAGCTCGACCGCAGCGGACTCGTCACGGTGTTCTGTGGCAGCGCCGAAATCGGTCAGGGCAGCAACTCGATCCTCGCCTACATCGTTGCGGAGGTCTTCGGGCTCGAACCGATGGATCTACGGATCGTGACCGGCGACACCGACCTGACACCGGTCGACCTCGGCAGCTACTCGAGCCGCGTGACTCTGATGAGCGGCAACGCGGCCTTGCAGGCCGCCGAGCGCGCGCGCGACATCCTGACCGCCGGCGTCGCGAGCAAGCTCGAGATCCCGAAGAACCGGGTCACGTTCTCGGGCGGCCGCGTGTTCGACGCGGAAGACCCCGAGAAGGGCATGACGTTCGCCGAAGCGATCGGCGTGACCGAGGCGCAGGTCGGAACGATCGGGACCGTCGGCAGCTACACCCCGCCGAAGTTCCCCGCGCGCTTCAAGGGTGGTGGTGTCGGTCCGAGCCCGTGCTACTCGTACACGGCCGCGGTCGTCGAGGTCGACGTCGACCCGGAGACCGGAATCTACACCGTCGACAAGATCTGGTGCGCCCACGACGTCGGTCGCGCGCTCAACCCGACGCTCGTCATGGGGCAGATCGAAGGTGGGATCTACATGGGTCTCGGTGAGGCCGTCATGGAAGAGAACGTCTACCGAGGCAATCGATTCGGCGTGAACAAGATCCCGTCGATGCTCGAGTACAAGAGCCCGACGGCGCTCGACATGCCGGAGATCATCTCCTACATCGTCGAGGATCCCGATCCGAACGGACCGTACGGCGCGAAGGAGGCCGGTCAGGGGCCGTTGCTCCCGATCATGCCCGCGGTCGCGAACGCCGTGTACGACGCCGTCGGCGTCCGCGTCGACGAGATCCCGGTGACGCCGGAGAAGATCTTCGATGCGATGCAGAAGAAGGCGCAGGGCAAGGACGGTCGCTACGGACCGACCAAGGTCCCGCAGGTCGAGTGGCCCGAGTCCCGCAAGATGAAGACGCCCTGGCAGGGCGGAACCGGCGAAGAGGAACCGCGCGAAGCGGCCAAGGTGGGGGGCAACTGATGCTCAGGCTTCCGACGCAGTTCACCTACTACCGGCCGACGACCGTCGAAGAGGCGGTCAAGATCGCTGCCGACCACGGTCCCGACTCGATGTACGTCGCTGGCGGCACCGACCTCTACCCGAACATGAAGCGGCGGCAGCAACAGCCGAAGCATGTGATCTCGCTGAGCGCGATCGGCGTCCTGCGCGAGCGATCGGGCGACGCGAAGTCGGGCTACACGCTCGGTGCGATGACGACGCTTGCCGAGATCGAGCACGACGCCGCGCTCGCCGAGACGCACCGCGCGGTCGTCGACGCGGCGACGTCGATCTCGACACCGCTGTTGCGCAACATGGGCACGATCGGCGGCAACCTGCTGCTCGACACGCGCTGCAACTACTACGACCAGAACTACGAGTGGCGCGAGTCGATCAACTTCTGCATGAAGTGCGACGGCGACACCTGCTGGGTCGCACCGTCGAGCCCACGCTGCTGGGCCGTGCAGTCGAGTGACTCGGTGCCGGTGCTGACCGCGATGGGCGCCGAAGTGACGCTCGTCGGTCCCGAAGGCGAACGTCGCATCCCGGCGAGCGACCTCTACCACGACGACGGCATTCAGTTCACGAACAAGAAGCGCGGCGAGATCCTGACCAAGGTCCACCTGCCGGCGACCAACGGCTGGCGTGCGAGTTACCGCAAGCTTCGCCGGCGCGACTCGTTCGACTTCCCGGTGCTCGGCATCGGTGCGTGCCTGTGGTTCGACGGCGACACCGTCACGCGTGCCGAGATCCGCATCGGCGGAGCCGGCAGCTACGCGATCCCGGCGACCAAGACCGTCGAGATGATCACCGGACAGAAGTTGACGAAGGGCAACGCCGCGACCGACGAGTTGCTGCGCGCCGCGTCGCAGGAAGCGTTCAAGCCGACGCGCGCGATGGACAACACCGACCACGAAGCGAGTTGGCGCAAGAAGATGGCGCCGATCTTCGTGCGGCGGGCGATCGAGGATTGTCTGTAGCGATCCGACGATGGAGATGCGGCGGCGACCGAATCGTCGGCCGCCACGACCTCACTCGGGCTCGCAACGACAGGAGGCGCCCTCC
>JAGQQZ010000188.1 GCA_020425915.1 Planctomycetota bacterium
CGCCGAGCATTCCTGGTTCGATCTGCGCCGGGGCTCGGACGACGAGTGGTGGCGCGTCGAAGTGCTCGGCCCGACGTCCGGGGTGATCCAGACGCGGATCGACGCAGCGGAAGCGCGCGAGGACGTGCGGTGGGAACGACGCGTGTTCGTGCTCGCGACCTGGCACGGGGATGTCGCGCACCGCGCGTGCGAACGGATCCTCGAACTCGCGGCGGAGCACCCCGACTTCGGTCGGCTCGAGTTCATCAAGAACGGCGAGACCTCGTGGACCGCGAACCGGATCCCGGCGCAGCGGGAGGAGTACGCCGCGTGGCCCGGCCCGAACAGCAACACGTTCGTCGTCGACCTCGTGCGGCAGACCGACGGCCTCGCGCTCGAACTCGACCACAACGCGGTCGGCAAGAACTACGCGCGGGGCTTCCGCCTCGGGCGAACGCTCGACGGGCTCGGATTCGAGGTCGACACCGACTACCTCGGCGTCGGGCTGGGCCTGCGGCAGGGGTTCGAGTTCCGCCTGCTCGGGCTGACGTTCGGCGTCGGCTTCTGGCCGCCCGCGATCAAGATCCCGATCGTGCCGCGGATCGGCGTGCAGCCCGGGTGGGTGTCCACCGAGTTCTGACGCCTCAGCGGTCCGGCGCGTTGATCAGGAACGTCGCCACGCCGTGCAGGAACTCGCGGACCCGCTCCCGCACTTCGGCGTCGCCGAGTTCCGTGTCGAGCGCACGGTCCATGAGCTGGACCCAACGGTCGCGCTCGGCCTGGCCGATGTGGAACGGCACGTGGCGCATCCGCAGGCGCGGGTGGCCGCGTGTCTCGGCGTAACGCGTCGAGCCGCCGAAGCGCATCACGAGGAAGTCGGCGAGACGCTCTTCCGCACCGTCGAAATCGTGCTCCGGGTAGAGGGGCGCGAGGATCGGATCGTCCGGGATCTGCGCGTAGAACGCGCGAGTCACGGCGCGGATCGAATCCTCGCCGACGCGGTCGCACACGTCGGCGACGGGATCGGGTGGGTGGGTCATGTCGTCGTGCGAACGGCGGCGCTACGGTAGGCGGTTTCGCGTCCCCGTCTCCATGCCCTCGACCAGAATCCTCGTCGTGATCGGGACCCGCCCCGAGGCGATCAAGCTCGCGCCCGTCGTGCACGAACTCCGCGCGCGCACGGGTGTGGAGGTGCGCGTGCTCGCGACCGGGCAGCACCGCGAGCTGCTCGACGGAACGCTTGCGTTCTTCGGCATCGAACCCGACATCGATCTCGACGTCATGCAGGCGGGCCAGACGCTCGCGACCTTGACGAGTCGGCTGACGGCGGCCATCGACGAGGTGTTGGCGGTCGAGAAACCGGACTGGGTCGTCGCGCAAGGAGATACGACGACCGTGTTCGTCGCCGCGCTCGGCAGCCACTATCGCGGGATCGGATTCGCGCACGTCGAAGCCGGGCTGCGGACCGGCGACAAGCGCGCACCGTTCCCCGAGGAGCTGAACCGCTCACTGGTCGCGCGCCTCGCCGATCTCCACTTCGCACCGACCGCCCGCGCGCGCGACGCCCTGCTGCGTGAAGGCATCGACGAGTCGACGATCGAGGTCACGGGCAACACCGCGATCGACGCGCTGCTCTGGACGGCCGAGCGATGCGGGCCGTTCGAGCACGATCCGGCGCGGCGACTCGTCCTCGTCACCGCGCATCGGCGGGAGAGCTTCGGCGAGCCGTTCCATCGGATCTGCGATGCGCTGCTCGAACTCGCCGCGCGGGGTGACGTCGAGATCGTCTTCCCCGTGCACCCGAATCCGTCGATCGCGGCTCCGGCCCGCGAACGCTTGGGCGCCGTTGCGGGCGTGCGACTCGTCGACCCCCTCGATCCGCCGACGTTCGTCGCCGCGATGCGTGCGTCGCACCTGATCCTCACCGACTCCGGCGGCGTCCAGGAGGAGGCGCCGACGCTCGGCAAGCCGGTCCTCGTGCTGCGCGATCGGACCGAACGTCCCGACGGCATCGAAGCCGGAGCGGCGCGGCTGGTCGGGACCGACGCCGATACGATCGTCACCGCGGCGGCGCAGTTGCTCGACGATCGGGTCGCCTACGACGCGATGGCGCGCGTCACGAATCCCTACGGCGACGGGCAGGCCGCGCGACGCATCGCCGCGCGGTTGCTCGCTCAGTGATCGTGGCCGTGCGCGCCGTGCGCGTGGCCGTGTTCCTGCTCTTGTGAAGTCGCGTCGCGGATCGCTTCGATCGTGACCTCGAAGTTCAGGTTGTGGCCGGCGAGCGGGTGGTTGAAGTCGACGGTGACCGAGTTTCCGTCGACCTTCACGATCGTGCCGAGCAAAGGGTTCTGGTCCTCGTCGAGTGCCTGGAAGGTGATGCCGGGTGAGACGTCCGCGTCGGCCGGGAACGCGCCGCGCTCGACCTCCTGGATCGCCTGCTCGTCGCGTTCGCCGTAACCCTCGGATGGCGCGACTTTGGCCTGGACCGCGTCGCCGATCGTCTTGCCGGTGAGTTGCTTCTCGAGTCCGGGCACGATGTTCTGCGCGCCGTGCAGGTAGTCGAGGGGATCCTGGCCCTCGGAGCTGTCGACGACCGTGCCGTTGTCCAAGGTCAGCTTGTAGTGGATCGAGACGACCTTGCCGTCGGCGATAGTGTTGCTCATGGCTGGACCATAAGAAGGA
>JAGQQZ010000189.1 GCA_020425915.1 Planctomycetota bacterium
CATAGGTGGACCTTCGACAGCAGGTCGGACGCCATCCGCGTCTTCAGCAGCCGCTGGGTCGAGTAGTAGATCCCGGCGAACATCATGTTGCCGACGAGCGCGAAGATCACCGCGTTCGTATGCAGCGGACGGATCCGACTGAAGGTCAGCCACGGCGTGTCGAAGTTGAACGTCGCCGAACTGAGCTGGAGCGCCGCGAGGATGCCGACGAGCATCCCGATGAGGCCCCACGCCACGGACCAGAAGATGAACCCGCGTACGACCTTGTCGTCGTACGTGATCGTACGCATATGGGAAGTTGGAACTGCGGTATCGCTCATGAGTCAGCTCTGCGCGACGGCTTGTCTTCTTCGAGAGGGAGTAGTGAGAGTCGGTCCGCGTGATCGTGATCACGATTGCCGACGCTGTGCAGGAACAGCAGCAACCCGCATGCCGCGAGCAGCAAACTGCAGAGCACGAGAATGGGAATGATGCTCATGCGAGACCTCCGGCCGACTTGGCGACCGCACGGTGCGCGCCGATCCCCGACATCGTGTTGGCGATCAACACGAGCGAACTGATCGGCATCAGGACGGCCACGAGCCACGGCGACATGAAGCCGGCGAAGCAGAACGTCAGCGCGACCGCGTTGTAGATGCCCGCCAACCAGAGGTTGCGGCGGACGACGGCATGGAATCGATGCGCGGCGTCGAGGACCGCGGTGACCGCGCCGACTCCCGCACCGACGTAGAAGAAGTCGGACCGCCCCGGCATGACCGGTCGATCGAGCGCCGGCGTGCCGGCGCACCCGGCGACGTCGAACGCGGGCGCGTCGTTGAGCCCGTCCCCGACCATCAAGGTGTCGGCGGAGCCGAGCTCCTTGACGAGGCGCGCCTTGTCGTCCGGCGCGAGGTCGCCGAGCGCGTGGTCGTCGGGGATGCCGAGTTGCTCCGCGGCCCGCGCGACCTTGTGCGCGCGGTCGCCGCTCGCGAGCCAGACATCGAGGCCACGCGACCTCAGCTGCTCGATCTCGTCGGCGACACCGGCGCGGAAGTCCTCCTCGACGCCGAAGCAACTCTCCACGTGGCCGTCGCGCGTGAACACGCAGACGGCGTCGTCGGTCTCACCGGCGTCGCCGAGCGTGAACGACGAGCTGCCGAGCCGCAGTTCGTGGCCGTTCTGCACCGAGACCAAGCCAAGTCCGGGCAGATCGTCGACCGGCAGTTGCTCGAGGAACTTGGGGTCTCGAGCCTTGAGGTGCTCGGCGATCGCCCGACTGACCGGGTGGTTGCTCGAACTCGCCATCGTGTAGAGCGCGTCCAGCGAACCGTCGGGAACGGCCCGCAGCTCGCGCACCCGCACGCCGCCCCACGTCAACGTCCCGGTCTTGTCGAACACGACGCGGCGCACGTGGCGCGCGCGATCGAGCAACGAACCGCGGCGCACGAACACGCCCTGGCGGCGCAGCCGCGCGAGCACGAGGTCGACCGCCAGCGGCGTCGCGATCCCGAGCGCGCAAGGGCAGGTCACGATCAACACCGCGGTCACGACGTCGACCGCGCGCGAAGGGTCGACGATCGTCCAGACGATCGCGGCCGCGGCGGAGAGCATGAGCACGGCGGCGACGTAGATCCGGTTGAGCCAACCCCAGAACTTGCCCCCTGGTTGCACGCCGTCGGCGGTCAGCGGCATCGCGAGCATCGCGTGCAGCCCGGAGTCGGCGGCGTTGGCCCGCGCCTCGACGACGACACCGCGGCGGCCGGCGACGAACGCTCCGGCCGGGATCTCGGCATCGCGCTCGAAGCGGCGCGGCTCCGACTCGCCGTTGATCCAGTCGAGCGACAGCGCCGCGGCGTCGTCGCGCAGCCAGGCGTTGACCGGGACGAGGTCGCCGGGGACGAGCAGCAGTCGATCCCCGACCTGGATCGCGTCGACGAGCACGCGTTCGACACTGCCGTCCGCTTCGAGCCGTCGGATGCGGACGTGCTCGGTCCCGTCGTTGGCGAGCAGGAAGTTCCGGTTCTGCCGGACCGCGCGCTGCTGGACGAACCGACCGGCGAGCATCAGCGCGACGAACACCGTGACCGAATCGAAGTAGGCCTCGCCGAACCCGGTCACGAACGCGAACGCCGAGGCGCCGTATCCGAGCCCGATCCCGAGCGCGATTGGCAGGTCGAGGTGCAGGACGCGCCGCTTCAAGCCGGCGACCGCAGCACGGAAGAACACCGGTCCACCGACCGCGACCGCGAGCGTCGCGATTCCGGCCGACAGCCAACGGAACAGCGTGTAGGCGACGCCGTCGACCGACGACATCCCGAAGTACTCCGCCGCCGCGAACAACATCGCGTTCAGCGCGAGCGCGGTGCAGATGCCCAGCCGGACGAGCAGGTC
>JAGQQZ010000190.1 GCA_020425915.1 Planctomycetota bacterium
AGTGCAAGACGAACGCTTCGGCAATCCGGGCCGACACGACCGGGTCGAGGTTGTCTCCGCTCGAAGATCGGGTCTGATGGGTGGCCATGAGCGTCACCCGATTCCTCGGACCCGGATGGGCGAGCGTGCACGGTCCGACCGACGAGCGTGAACTCGCGCTCTGGACCCTCGATGCCGGATTCGCCGGGATCGCAGTCGGTCCTTCGCCGCGACCGATCGCGTGGCGTGTCTTGCGCGCACAGCTCGCGGACCTTCCGTTCCGACTGCCGGCCGTGTTCGTGCCGGGTCCCAACGCGGGCCTCGCGAGCCCGAACGCGGGCGATCGCTTGGCGTCGATGGAGACGCTGCGCGCCGCGGCACGCGAGGCGATGGCCCTCGGTGTCGGCGTTCTCGTGATCGAGCCGGGGGTGGTGCGCGTCGCGGGTGAGGTGCGTGCAGACGACGTGACGGATCGGGCGGCGGATTGGTCGGGCGACTACGCCCAGGCTCTCGTGGCGCGCCGCGGTGCGGCGCTCGACCAGACGCTCGACCGTGCGTGTCGAGCGCTCTTCGACCTGTCCCGCGCGGTGCCGGACCTCGTCCTCGCCCTTTCGCCAAGCCGAAAAGTGACCGGTCTGGGTGCGCCAGGAACACTGGCCACCATTTTTGAGGACCTGCCGAATTGTCGGCTCGAGTTCTGGGCCAATCCGGCGATTGCGGCATGCCGTCAGACGATCCTGGGAGAGGATCCCGGTGTCTGGCTCGAGCAGTTCGCCGATCGTATGGCCGGAATCACGCTCAGTGATGCCGCTGAGCAATCGACGGACCTTCCGCCCGGCGCCGGGGTGGTGGACTATGGGATGGTCGCGTCGTACCTCCCGCGGGAGGCGACGCTGCCCGGCGTGGTGGAGCTGGATCCGGCTGTCCCGGTGGCAGAGCTTGCCGGAGTGCATTCCTTCCTGGCAAAGTTCGGCCTCTAGCCGCCCGGGCGTCGTAGCCGAAGAGACCCCACGACTCCGGGCGCACCCTCCCCGTTCCACGGGGGACGTCACCATGGCACATGCCCTAGAAGGTCGGACGAAGACCCTGATCGAGCTGCTGCGCGAGCGAAAACGTCTGCTCGTGCTGTCGCACTCGAACCCCGATCCGGACTCGCTCGCCAGCGCTGCTGGCCTGCGGCTGCTCGCGTCTACGTGCGCAGACCTGCCGAGCGTGTTCGGCTACTCGGGCAAGATCATGCGGGCTGAGAACCGAGAGATGGTCTCCAGCTGCAACATCGACATGGTGCGCCTGAAGGACGTCGACGTCAGCGAATTCGACTGCCTCGCGCTCGTGGACACCCAACCGGGATTCGGTCATACGCACCTGCCCGAGGGCCGCAAGATCGACATCGTCGTCGACCACCACCTGCCACCCGAGAGTCCGTTCCCGGCGCCCGATCCCGAGTTCCTCGACGTCCGCACGCACATTGGCGCGACCAGCTCCATCGTCACCGGCTACCTCATGGAGGCCGGCGTCGACGTGCCGACCGACGTGGCGACCGCGTTGCTCTACGGGATCCGGACCGACACGGCGGACCTGGCTCGGAACGCGAGCCCGCTCGACGAGGAGGCCTACGACTTCCTCTTGCGCCGCGCCGATCGACAGGCCCTGTCACGGATCACGACGCCGGACTTGTCCCACGACTACTTCCGCACGCTCAAGCAGGCGCTGACCAACACGCGGATCTACAACGAGGTCATCCTCTGTTCGCTCGGGAAGATCCGCGCGCCGGAGATGGTCGCCGAGGTCGCGGATCTGCTGCTGAGGCTCGAGGGCAACCAGACCGTGTTCTGCGGCGGACAGGTCGAGGACCTCTACGTCGTGTCGGTCCGGACCGAACTCGAGCGGGACGCCTACTATCTGATTCGAGGCGCGTTCGACGGCATCGAGAACTGCTCGTTCGGCGGCCACGGCCGCATCGCGGGCGGTAGCGTGACGTTGCCGGACACCGACGAGCGTACGGTCTCACGAATCGAGCGCCGGTTGGAGCGCAACATCCTCAAGACGATGGGTGTCGATGGCGTGACCGTGAAGGGATTCGGTGGCCTGCGCGAGTGACGCGGGTCGCCATGAGTCACACGAAGAGGGGGACAGTGCGATGCACGTTCGAGTTCTGACGATCGCGGGTCTCGACCCGTGCACTGGCGCCGGCATGACGGCGGACGTGCGAATGATCCATGCACGCGGCGGGGACGTGGCCGCCGTCGCGTCCTGCCTGACCGTGCAGAATCGACACGGCTTCCAGCGGGCCGAGCCCGTCGACGCGAAGTGGCTCACGGACGCGATCGCTGCCGTGTTCGACGACGGTCCGGTCGATGCCGTCAAGGTCGGGATGATCGCCGACGCATCCACCGTCGATCTGGTCGCCAGCGCCCTGGCGACGCGGTCGGTGCCGATCGTCGTCGATCCGGTGTTCTCGGCGACGGCGCAGGGCTACGACGCCGCCGAGCAGATCCCCGAACGGCTGCGCGACGAGCTGCTGCCGATGGCGACCGTCGTCACGCCGAATCAGCGCGAACTCGCGCGGCTCGGCACGGTCGAGGACCTGCTCGAACGGTGTGCCGTGCTCGTCACCGGCGGCGACGCCGGGGGCACCGACGTCGTCGACGTCCTTCACACGTCGGATGGAACGCGCGAGTTCCGATTCGAGCGGCTGCCGCACGAGACCCCGATCCACGGCACGGGGTGTGCGCTCAGCACCGTGATCGCGTTCTATCTCGGCGGTGGAGCACCTCTCGAGGTGGCTTGCGGCGCAGCGATCGAAGACGTCCGAAACTGCATCGCGGCGACGCCCGAGGAAGGTGCCGGTGCCGTCGTCCCACTCCGGGTCGTCTGAATCCCGGGGAACTCGCGCGGCGCACCGCGTATCTCCGACTCGATCTCGTGGGCGACTTGCCTTCCGGTTAGTCTGCCCGCTCCCATGGGCGCCCGCGCGCCCGAGAACCC
This sequence comes from Planctomycetota bacterium, assembly GCA_020425915.1. GTDB lineage: Bacteria > Planctomycetota > UBA1135 > UBA1135 > UBA2386 > JAGQQZ01. The sequence goes on from JAGQQZ010000190.1 coordinate 2,968, forward strand.
GGAGCCACACATGAATCGATACCTGCATGTGGGTCTCGTGCTCCTCGCCACTTCGCTGGTGCCCTCGTTCGTGTTCGCCCAAGAGAGTGAACTCGACATCGAGCAGCAGCGGCTCATCAAGCAGCGTGACGAGAAGCTCGCCAAGGCCTTCCTGAAGAACGGTGACTGGATCACCGACTACGACGCCGCGAAGAAGCGCGCGACCGAATCGGGCAAGCTGATCTTCGGCTACTTCACGCGCTCCTACGCGCCTTGACCGCCTTGCAACATGGTCGAGGGCGGTCCGCTCTCGGAGCAAGCGTTCAAGGACTGGAGCAAGGACGTGGTCCTGTTCTGCCACATCACGTCGCGCGTCGATTCCGATCCGTATCAGGATCTGCTCGGCAAGAAGGGCGGGCAGGGCTTCCCGCACTTCGCCGTCATGAACGGCGAGGGCAAGGTGTTGAAGGTCCACCAGGGGGCGCGTGATGTCGACGGCTTCCGCGACTCGGTCGCCGAGGCGACCGAGACGAGCGTCCGTTTGGGCAACCTGGCGGCAGCCGCCGCCAAGGGTGACAAGGCCGCGGCGAAGGAACTCTTCTTCCTCCAACTCGAACTCGGTCACCTCGAGTATGGCCAAGCAGTCGAGGCATCGAAGCAACTCGACCTGTCGGACGAGGAGAAGTCCGGGCTCAAGGGTCGACTCGCGACGCTGAAGGTGAACGAGGTGCTGTCCGGCATCAAGACGCGCGACGAGTTCATGACGGTCGCTGCACCGGCCTTCGTCAAGATGGCCGACGAAGGCGAGATTCCCACGAACGAGGATCTGTTGCAGCCGTTCTGGATCTCCCAGATGGACTGGGCGGAGCAGGAGAAGGACGTCCGCGTGTTCCGGCGCGCGCTCGAGGTGCTCGAGAAGATGTTCGGCGACAACCCGCGCGCGAAGCGGTTCTTCGATCGGCGTCGCGAGGTCCTCGAGAAGCTCGAAGGCGGTGGTGCCGACGAGGACGGCGAGGAA
>JAGQQZ010000013.1 GCA_020425915.1 Planctomycetota bacterium
CGTCGTTCGGCCGCTCGCCCGCAGGGCGGCCGAACGACGGCGAAGCGGCGACGGAGGGCGCCTCCTGTCGTTGCGAGCCCGAGTGAGGCCGAGGGCCCGCACCCGCCGATCCCGAAGCGGCGGCGCGCAACCAGCACGCCTTATCGCATCGACGGAGCGCTCCGCGCCTTCCGCCGTCCGAACTTGTTCTTGATCGCGACCCCCACCTTGCGTCGCAGGTCGACGAGGTAGGTCTCGAGCTTCCGCGTCTCTTTCCCGCGCAGCGCGTTCCAGACGATGCGGAACGGCTTGGTCGGGTGGAACAGGAACGAGTTCAGGTAGAAGTTGATCAGCAGCTTGTACTTCCACCGCGTGAGCTGCTTCGCGCTCATGTGGTCGCAGTAGTTGTTCTGCGGCAGGAGCTTCTCCTCGTTCGCGAAGATCGGCGTCATCAGGAAGTCGTCCTCGAGCGTCACCCGGCCGGCCTCCATGAGTTCGTTGTAGAGCTGCGTGTTCGGGATCGGGAAGAAGAAGCCGACGGCGATGTCGTCGATACCGAGCCGACCGAGTTGGCGGACGAGTTTCTTCGTGTCCTGCAGGTCCTCGGGCGTGTCGTGCGGGAACCCGATGACGATGAAGGCCGTGACGTTGAGCTTGTTCTTGACCGAGGCCTTGACCGCGTTCAACAGCGATTCGGTCTTCATCTGCTTGCGGATCAGCTTGCGCGTGCGCTCGCTGCCGCTCTCGGGTGCCAGCGCCAGGGAGTTGCCGCCGGTCTCGTGCAGCAGCCGAGCGACCTCGTCGTCGATGACCTCGCAGCGAGTGCCCGACGGGAACTGCCAGGTCACGCCGAGATCACGGCGCTTGAGCTCGTTGCAGAAGTCGATGATCCAGTCGCGCTTGAGGATCGCGGTCAGATCCTGGAACGGGAAGTTGGTCGCGCCGTACTTCTCCTTGTAGCTCTGCATCTCGTCGACGACGTCCGACGGCGTGCGGGCGTACCAGCGCGTGGTCCACATGTTCGGCGAGGCGCAGTAGGTGCACTGGTAGGGGCAACCACGGGTCGCGAGGATCGGCATCGTCTTGCCGAGGTTGAGCCCGTTGATGAACTGGTGCTCGTTGTAGACGTCGATGTCGATCAGGTCCCAGGCAGGCCACGCGATCTCGTCGACCTCCTTGTTGCGGGCCCGGGGGGACTCACTCGCGCGCGGCTCACCGTTCGCGTCGCGATACCAGATGCCGGGCACTTGCGACCAGTCGACCTTCTCGGCGCCGATCTGCAGACCGTTGAAGACTTCGACAGCCGCCTCCTCGCCCTCGCCGCGGACGATGAAGTCGAGCGGGGCCTGCTCCATCGACTCCTTCGGCAGTCCCGAGAAGTGCTCGCCACCGCAGACGATCGGGATGTCCGGGTAGCGCTGTTTCATGAGCACGATCATTTCGCGGACCAACGGCCACGAGAACGTCCACATGTTGGTCACGGCGAACGCGTCGACCGTCGGGTCGAGCCGGTCGACGATCTGCTGCGACGTCAGGCCGAGTGCGTAGAGCTGCTTCTTCGCCGTGCTCTGCGTGATCTGGTCCGGCGCCAGCGCGACGGCGTCGAGCATGCTGACTTCGTGGCCGGCATTGCGCAGCGCGGCACCGATGTAGGCCAACCCGAGCGGCAGGCTCGGCCGCAGCGCCGTCATGGCGTGGACGTTCAGGAAGAGCGGCGGGTGTACGAGCTGGATCTTCATGCGGTGCGGTGGGAGGGAAGGATACCCCGTCGTGCCGCGGTGCTGGCGAGGGCTCGGATCATACCTCGGATCGAGATGTTGCCCAGGTGCGCCAGAATCGGCGAACGGAGCGAATCCACGGCGTCATCGGGCGGTCCACGACGTGGATGCGCGAGGCCGTACGAACGAGCGAGTGTCGCGATCTACGACAGAATCGGCCGATGCCCGACGCGGATTTTCTGCGGCCAATCGCTCAAGCCCGATGCCATCGCGCCGACCATTCAATCGGCCAGCACGTGATCGTGCGGGCGCCGCCGTATTCGAAGTCCGGCGGTTGAAGAGGGCAAAGGAGCAACGATGGGACTCAGGGTCAATACCAACATTGCGTCGATCAATGCGCAGAGAAACCTCTCTAGCGTCACCGGCGCACTCTCGAGCAACTACCGGCGACTGGCGACCGGTTTGCGCATCTCCTCGGCAGCGGACGACGCGGCCGGCCTCGCGATCTCAGAGCGTCTGCGCTCGCAGATCCGATCGCTCGGCCAGGCTTCGCGGAACGCGAACGACAGCATTTCGCTCGTCCAGGTCGGTGAAGGTGCGCTGAACGAAGTCAGCAACATTCTGATTCGCCTGCGCGAACTCTCGATCCAATCCGCGAACGGTTCGACTTCCGCGACCGACCGCGACACGATCGGCGAGGAGTTCACGAGTCTCGTCAACGAGGTGGACCGGATCGCGAAGTCGACGAACTTCAACGGCATCTCCCTGCTCGACGGCACGGCGAGCACGGTGTCGTTCCAGGTCGGCATCCAGACCCAGGCCTCGGTCGACCGCCTGCAGGTCTCGCTGACGCCGTCGCTCGCGACGTCGCTCGGCCTGAACTCGCTGGACGTCGGCAGCAACGGCAACACGAGCGCCGCGATCGCCGCGATCGACACGGCGATCAACCAGGTGTCGTCGCTGCGTGGTCGCTTCGGTGCGCTGCAGAACCGACTCGAGTCGACGATCGCGAACATCGCGGTCGCGTCCGAATCGCTGAGCGCTGCCGAGAGTCGGATCCGCGACGTCGACGTCGCCTACGAGACCGCCGAGCTGACCCGGAACTCGATCCTGCAACAGGCTGCGATCTCGGTGCTCGGACAGGCGAACGCTCAGCCGCAATCGGCGCTCTCGCTACTCCAGTAACTCCTCGCCCGGCGCGGCTTGCCAAGCCGCGCGACCGCCACAGTCGATCGAACACCGGCCACGAGCACGCGCTCGCGGCCGGTTTTCGTGTACCTGCGCCGCTTGACAGGGGCGAACCTGGGGCTTGTCGTTCCCGCCATGGTGCTCGATTGGCTCGCGTCGCTGGACGGCGGATGGCTCGCGGGACTCGCGGTCGCGCTGTTCGCCCTCGCGTGCATCGGGATCGGCTCGCTCGGCGTCGGGCGTTGCATCGGCCGAGGCGAGGATCGGCCCGGGCTGCGCCTCGTTGCGCTCGCGGCCGTCGGTGTGAACGGCTTCGGCCTGGCCGGCCTGGGTGCCGGATTCCTCGGGCTCGTCGACACGTCGATGGTGTGGATCGGACTGGTCGGACTCGCCGCGGTCGGCGCCTATCGCGAACGCAGCACACTGCGACGATCGCTGCGGGCCGCTTGGCCGAACGAGGCCGCATTCGTCGTCGTGCTCCTCGTGCTCGGCGCGTTCTTCTACGGCTCGACCGGGATCTTCCCGGGGGGCTGGGACTCCCTGACGTATCAGGTCGCGATCCCGTACCGCTGGATCGAACTCGGCCGCCCTGACGTCCTGCTCGACCTGCCGTACTCCGGCTTCCCGTCGCTGCTCCAGCTGATCCTCTGGCCGCTCGTGACGGTCGGTGGCGTCACGGTTCCCCGGACGCTGCAGTGGGCGTTCTACGTGTTCGTGTTCGCGGCGCTGTACGCGCTGTTGCGGGCGCGCACCTCCAGGTTCCCGTCCGTCGCGATGGTGCTCGCATTCGCGTTGTCGCCGGTCTGCCTGGTGATGGTCAAGGACGTCTACGCCGAGCCGCTGATCCTCGTCGACATCGTCGGCGCCCTGGCGGTCCTGGTGAGTCGGCGCGACGGGTCGAAGCCGTCGCTCGGACCGTTCGTCGTCGTCGGCGCCCTCGCGGGTGCCGCGTGCGCCGTGAAGCTGGCCGGCGTCGGGACCGCGGCGGTCGTGTTCGGGTTGGCGCTCGGTTCGCTGCCGAGACGCTCGCTCGTCGGCGCCGCCTCCGCGCTGGTCGTCGCGGCGACGGCGGCTGCGTTGCCCTTCTACCTGCGGCCCTGGTTGCAGACCGGGAATCCGCTCTACCCCTTCTTCGCCCGGTGGTTCACGTCGGAGCCCGCGACCCTCGCGATGTCGCAGATGCACCACGACATGGGGGGGCACTACGGACTCCCTGGTGTGTCGGGCTTCTTCGGGGCGCCCTTCGTCGCCGCCTTCGACGGCAGCCGCTTCGACGGGATCTTCGTCGGCTGGCAGGTCGCGCTGTTGTTGCTCGCCTGCAGCGTGACGATCGTCGTCCAGATCAGGGCGAGGGCTCTGACGCTCGCGGGTCGGTGCGCGATCGGGGCCTTGTTCCTCTACGTGTTCTGGTTCGCGACGGCGCAGCAGACACGGTTCATGCTGCCGATGTTCGTCGTCGCCTCGATCGGGGCTTCCGGACTCGTCGCGGCCGCAGCTCGCTGGAGACCCCGGCTCGGGGCGGTGTCGGCCGTTCTGTTCCTGCTCGTCACGGCCGAGGGCGTGTCGCGAGAGGACTCCGCGCTGCACTACGTCGCGGCGTGGCAGGGCGGATGGCGACGGGACCCCGTGGGCGCGCTGACCGCGGTCGCGGGCAACGGCTACGTCAAGGCGATCCGTGCCGTGCTCCACGAGACTCCGGAGGACGCCAACCTCCTGCTGCTGTTCGAACGTCGGGGTCTCTACGTCCCGCGCCACCACGAGATCGGGACGCCGTACTTCCAGGCGCGGCGCTTCACACCGCCGACCGACTCTGCCGAGGACGTTCACCGCGCCTTGCTAGAAGGCGGGTTCGATCACGTCCTGTTCTCGCCGAGCACGCGCAACCCCGACGTGCGACCCAAGTGGCTCGAACGACAACAGCCGATCCTGCGCGCGCTCGAGGCGATGCTAGAGAACGGCCAGATCGAGCTGCTCTGGAAGGGCCACGGATACCGGTTGGTCCGCGTGGTACCGGGCTGAGCGTCAGGGCGTGAACGTGAACTTGCGCACGCCCATCGACGTCGCGACGTAGAGCTCACCTTCGGTGTCCCCACCGCCTTCCGGATCGCGCACCACGATCGAGTTGCAGGTGCCGACCGAGCCGTCGAACACCCCCCAGAACAGCGGGGTGGCACCGATCGTGACGTTCTCGCCCGTGCCGTCCAGGTCGTAGACCACGAGATCGCCGTTCAGCGTCGTGAGGATCAGCTCGTCCTGGATCCCGTCGGCGTCGTCGATCAGGTTGCCGGTCGCGATGCCGCACAGGCCGAACAGCTTCGCGTCCGAACCCGTGCCGTCGAACACTCGAGAGTCCAGTTCGACGAGCTGTTCGCCCGCGGTGCCGTCCAGTCGATAGACGTGCAGCGAGCTCACGAGGTCGTGCTTCACCGGGCCACCGGGGAAGTGTCCCTCGTGCGTGAAGATCGTGCCCGCGAAGATCGTCGACAGGCCGTTGCCGTGCACGTCCTCGACGCACAACGCCAAGCCGCCGAGGCCGTGGTCCTCGGACTCGGCCGTGATGCACTGGCCGGCGGGGAGCGCGGGGTCCGGGTTGTTGACGATGACTCGACCGCCCATCGTCGACACGATGACACGGAGCGGGAACGGCCCGAGTGGCGAGCCCGAATCCCAGTGTCCGATGCGCAGGGACTGCGCGTCGAAGACGCCGCCCGTCGCGGTGACGTGACGGAAGTGCGCCTGCTTGTCCGATTCGTTGGGGAACGGCGGCGGATCGATGATCGACCACGTCGTGACGTTCGAGTTGGACGAAGAGGAACCCCAAGGCGTCGAGGCGACCGCGAGCGGATTGGTGTCGTCGAGCCGGAACCCGCGCAGGATGCCCGGCAACGACAGCCGCGTGCCGTTCCAGTAGTAGCCGTAGCTACCGGAGTAGATCCCCGCGCCCACGACCTCGGTCGTGTCGCCGGAGAGGCAGAACGGGAGGTAGCCGTCGTCGAACGGTTGGGCTCGTCCGGTTCCCAGGCCGGAGCCCGGACGCATCGCGAACCAAGGGACCAGCCCCGCGGTCGTACCGTCGTAGCGCTCCAGCCAGAGTTGGGGGTTCCGCGCGATCAGGTAGACGGCTTGCCAGAACGACGGTCGGTAGAGCTCCGATCGCTTCACGAGCGCGGGATTGAGTGACGCGCCGAGGTCGAACGTGGCTTCCTCGGTCTGCAGCACCGACGGGGCGTGCGTGCCGATCCACGCCAGATCGCGGAACGGCTTGAGTCGAATGCTCGGATACTCGGTCGAGCCGACGAGTTCCGAGTCCTTGATGACGTGCAGGTAGCGCGGCGTGCCGTCCGCGTCGATCGCCCAGCGCCGTCCGCACTGGTCGACGACCTGCAGCGCCTCCGGAGTGCCCGGGGTCTGGAGTTCGGCCTCGAGCGAGTCGACGCCCCACGTCATGCCCCAGGTCGACGAGACCGAAGCAGTCCCGTACTTGCTCGGCGTCGCGGTGCCTGCGCCTGAGAACCAGTCGTCGCCGAGGACCGCGTGCTCGATCGCTGCGAGGTCCCCGGAGAGGACGGCGGATCCGGGCAGCCACATCACCTGGCCGCTCTCGGTGGCGAGCGCGACGTCGTTCTGTCCGTCCTTGTCGACGTCGACGACCTCCATCGAGCCGGCGTAGAGTGCGCCCGGCAGGAGCCCGAGCTCGACGGCCGATGCGGAGTGTGCCGGGATCTGGGTCGCGCTCGCGTCGCCGACGACGAACAGCACGCCTTGGATCAGGATCGCGTAGATCCCCGAGCCGAGTTGCTCGATCTGCGGCGCGAAGCACTGCTCTGCCGAGCCGTAGATCATCGGTCCGGACGGGAGCGAGTCGAGCACGATCCGCTCGTCCATCTCGAGGCGCCCGGTCGGCTGGCGGAAGAAGCTCGCGAAGGTGAAACCACCGGAGCGGCTCCCCTGGATGATCGCGGCGACGCCTGGCTTGGCAGGGTTCGCCGACAGCGTGAGGTCGCGGACGAATCCGATCCGGTCCGATGCGCCGGTCACGAACACGTGACTCGGCACCTGTTGCGACATGCAGAACTGGACGACGTGACCGGACTCCGTCGACATGTACATCCGCCGGCTGTAGCTCGGCTCGGCCGCTGCCTCATCCGACACGACGAGACTCGTGATGCTCGGTTGCGACGACCAAGCGACGACCGGCATCGCCGGCGGCGCGACGCGGCGGACGACGATCTCGCCGACGTGCGACGAGTACACCAGATGGGTGTCGCTGCCGCCGAACAGCCCCTCGGTGAGCTGCAGGTTCTTGGGCGAGTACTCGTCCCAGTCGAGGTCGACCTGCGCGACCGGGGACGTGACGTCGTCCCGCGCGAACAGCAACAGGCGGCGCTGCAACGCGACGATGATCCACTTCTGGTTCTCGACGATCCCCCGCACCGCGTAGCCGAGCGACGCCGGCTCCGAAGCGTTGACGACGCCGAATCGCTCGTGGATGGTGAGTGACGTGTCCTTGTTCGGGACGAGTGCGGTGACGACGCCGTCCGCGCTGCCGACGAAGATCTTGCGACTGTGGCGATCCGCGACGAGGCTCTCGTTCATGCCCAGGTAGGCACCGAGCCCGCGTTGCTTCGCAACGAAGTCCGGGTCCTCGATCAGCAGCCCCGGGTTGGAAGTCACGGGCAACGCCGCTCGCCGCGCCGCGACCGAATCACGATCGAGGACCCAGTTCTGCGGGTCGTACGCGGGACTACCCGCCGCCGGCGGAGCCGACAGGGAGGAGATCGACGGCCGCGAGAGCGTCGGGTTCGAGACGTACGACGCGATGACCTCGTCGAAGAAGTACGGCAGCGCACGCAACGACTCGTCGACTTCCTCGTCCGAACCGGTGTCGGTGAGCGCGGCGAGCAGCAGCATTCGGGAGAACGGTTCGTGCCCGTTCTTCTCGGCGACGCTCCAGTAGAC
>JAGQQZ010000191.1 GCA_020425915.1 Planctomycetota bacterium
AAGAACGTGACCCTGCCGAGTCCGACCGCGAGTGGCCGTCGCAGCAGCGTCCGGACCATGTCGCGTTCGATCTCCAGCGTCGCCAGCATCCGGTCGAGCGCCCGCAGTTCGCCGCGCGCGGACTCGAGGGCAGCGTCGCGGGCCGGTGCGATCATCGGCTCGAACAGCCGCGCGAGTTGGAAGCCGTCCCATTGTTCCCGGCAGGCGTCGAGTCCGGGGAATTCGACCGCGACGTATGCCGACGCGGGGATCGCGTCGGCCGGTCCGCGATCGTTCGGTGGATCGCCGACGGGGAGGAGGCAGAGGGTAGTGGCGAGGGACAGACACATGTTCATGGGGTTCTCCGAGTCTGCGGTGCGGCGCTTGCGAGCCGGCTTCTCCAGTATTCCGAAACGTCGGCCGGATGTCAGAGCTTCGATCCGCAGGCGTAGCAGAACACGGCCTGTGGATCGTGTCCCTCGGCGAGGCACGATGGGCACACCTGCGTGGACACACTCGGCGCCGGCAGTCGCGCGAACTCGGCGGCGAAGATCCCGGTCGGCACCGCGATGATCCCGTAGCCGGCGATCATCAGCAAGCTGGCGATTCCACGTCCGAGTGGGGACTGCGGCGTGATGTCCCCGAACCCGACCGTCGTCACCGTCACGATCGCCCAGTAGACCGAGGTCGGGATGTCGGTGAACCCGCGATTGTCAGGGCCTTCGATGTAGTACATCAACGAGCCCGTTACGACGACCAGAGAGATCACGACGACGAGGAAGACGGTGATCTTGTGGAAGCTCGCGCGCAGCGCGCGCATCAGTGCATGCGACTCGCCGATGAACCGTGCGAGCTTGAGGACTCGGAACACGCGCACGACGCGGAATATCCGCACCGTCGCGAGCGCGTGACTCCCTGGCACCAGCAGGCTCGCATAGGTCGGCAGGACGGCCAGAAGGTCGATGATCCCGAAGAAGCTCAGCGCGTAACGTGCGGGCCGCTGGACGCAAGCGAGCCGAAGGACGTATTCGAGCGTGAACAGCACCGTGAAGGCCCACTCGATCGCTCGCAGGGTCGGGCCGTAGTGTGCGTTGATCTCCGCGACGCTCTCGAGCATGAGCGCCAACACGCTGGTCACGATCGCGATCAGCAGGGCGACGTCGAATGCCTTCCCGGCCGGCGTGTCGGCTTCGAAGATCACCTCGTACAGTCGCTTCCGCATGTCCCAAGCTCAGCGTCCGGTCGGGCGGAACACCAGGACAAACAGTGGTAAGGACGCCCTCGGGAGAGTGCGCCGGTGGACGTGCCGAGACCGGCTGGCAACAATGTTACGGTTCCGATTCCTCACGCTACGGACCCTCATGATCACACGACTCGCACCGTTCGTCGCCATTGCCGCCCTCGCAGCCGGCTCGCCTGCCCAGTCCTTGATCGTGCCGACCAGTGCGGCACTGGCTGACGGAACCTCGAGCACGGCAGAGCCGCTCGGCGGATCCGGAGGACGGTCCCAGTGCGTGTACCCCAGCAGCCAGTTCGCGGGAGGTGGCAGCATCCTGACGATCACGCGATTGCGCTGGCGTGCCGACGCCGGACAGATCGGCACCGGCGGGAACTGGACCACGGTTCGGGTCGACATCGGCACTTCGGCGAATCCCTACAACGCGCTGTCGAGCACGTTCGCATCGAATCTCGGTGCCGACGTGATCACCGGCTACATGGGACCCGTGACCGTTCTGCCTGCGAGCGGTGGATCGCCCAACGACGTGATCGTCGACGTCACGCTGACGACGCCGTACGCCTACAACATCGCGAGCGGCGACCTGCTGATCGACATTCACACGAGCCTGTACAGCGGCGACTCGAACGGGCGGGTGCTCGATTCGGTCTCGGGTGGGGCCGAAGGCGGGCGCGTGTTCTCGACTGGACGGAGCTCGCCGACCGGGACCGTCGACGGCGACGTCCTCGTCGTCATGGTCGACTACACCACGATGGGCGGCGCGGCGGTCGCGCCGTACGGAACGGGCTGCGGTGGCGGCGGCAACGGCTCGACCTTCTACGAGTTGTTCGACGGCGGGAACCCGTTCGATCTCGGTGGTCCCGGAACGGGTTGGACCGCGTTGCTTTCGACCCCGAGCTACTTCGCGCTGCAGAGCTCGACCGCGATCGTCACGCCCACCGGACCGGCGACGCCGTTCACCGACGACCAGATCCAATCGTTCCTGCTGCCGTGGTCGATGCCGTATCCCGGCGGGACGACGTCGACGATCTGGGTCAGCTCGAACGGGTTCATCGCTCTCGAGTCGACGTCGAACGCGGGAGACATGGAGTCGCTCGAGGACTTCCTGTCGGGCCCGCCCCGCTTCGCGCCGCTCTGGCGTGACTTCAACCCGGGCGCGAACGGCGCGATCCACGCCGAACAGGATCCGGGCGATCCGACCAAGTTCCACGTGACCTTCGTCGGCGTGCCGGAGTTCCCCAACACCGGCTCCAACACGTTCCAGACCACCTTCGAGCAGAACGGATCCATCACGGTCTCGTACGGTTCGTGCTCGACGACCAACGCGCTCGTCGGCTTCACGAACGGTGGGGACGCCGTGGACCGAGGTGGTCTCGACATCTCGACCGAGACCGTCGGTGGTTGGTTCCCCGGTGCGGACACCGACGCGATCGAACTGCGTGTCCAGGGTGGCGCGACCCCGATCGCCGGCACGACGATCACTCTCGAAGTCGATCAGGTCCCGTTCAGCGCGTTCGCGGCGACGATCTTGACGAGCTTCCAGAAGCAGTTCCCTGGTCTCGACCTCGCGATCATCGGCATGCCGGGTTGTGAGCTCTACGTCGGCAACGTGCTGACCTCGATCCCGGTCACGTTGACCGGCGCCGTGACCGAGACCCGAACCTTCGACGTTCCGAACTCGCCGTTCTGGATCGGCAACGAACTCCACATGCAGGCAGCGATCGCCGGTGCGACCGAAGTGCAGCCGCTGCCGGTCGCGGTATCGAACGGCTTGTCCCTGCTGATCGACACGTTCTGAGCGACGATCGTTCGATCGCTCGCGCGACGAGAACGCCGCGCGCCCGCCCCAAGCTGGCGCTCGGCCTCGTCGTGGTCGTGGGGTTGGGTCTCGGGTCGCGTTCCGGTCACCCGGCGGTCCCGGTCTGGCTCGCCGTCAACGCGGGGGATGCGCTCTGGACGGTCTGCGCGTTCCTCGGCTGTGCGCTGGTCCTGCCGGCGGCGCGGACCCGGACGTTGTTCGCCCTGGCGCTCGTGGTCAGCTTCGCGGTCGAAGCCTCGCAACTGTGCCGAGCCGAGTGGCTCGAGACCCTGCGCGGCACGTGGCCGGGCCGGCTCCTGCTCGGATACGGCTGGCAGTGGTCGGACCTGCCGCGCTACGCAGCCGGCGCGTTGCTCGCCGCCGCAGTCGACGTGACGGGCTGGGCTCGGCGACGCGACTCGACGACCCGATAGCCGCGTCGGACGTGCTCTGCCTCAGCGGTCCTCGTCGTCCTCGAATTCCTCGTCGGCCGGATCCACGACGGGGGGCTTCCGATCGAACGGTGTTGGAACCTCGACAACGTTGAAGATCGACATGCTCTTCGGCGGATCGGGATCGGTCAGCAACTGGAACACGAGGTAGCGACTGTCACTGAGTCCGCTGTACGCCCGGACCCGCGCGGCGATGCCGTAGTCCCGGCGCAGGAACGCGATCAGGGCTCCGATCCGTCCGCGCGCCCACACGAAGAACACGCGCGGATTGTCGACGACCCAAGGCATCAGCTCGGCGCCGCGCTGCATCTCGTGTCGGCGGAGGAAGTCGTAGAACTGTGGTGACTGCGTTCGCCAGCCGAGCGGTACCGACTCGTAGGTCTGTTCGTAGACCTTCAGCGGATTCTGGTCGTGGGACTTCAAGATCGCCGGTTGGATGAACAACACCTTGTTCACGAACCAGAGGTTGAAGTCGGTGAGACGATTCTCGAACACGGCATTGCGGTGCGCGAACCGCCGCGTGAGGAAGTAGTCCTGGGCGGCGAACGCGATCGAGGCGGCGGCCCAGCAAGCCAAGAATGCGTGGCTGCTCGCGTGGCCCTTGCGCAGCGCGAACTTCGATTCTCCCGATAGCAGGATCCAGATGCCGGAGACGAACGCCAGGGTGAACACTGGATCACCGATCCGTTCCGGCAGGCGCAGCGCGATCCGCAGGTAGAGCGAAAGTGCGATCAGGTAGAGCAGGTAACCCGACGACCAGACCAGGACGCGTCGGTCGCGCGCGAGCACGATTGCCGCGATGCACAGCGGCAGTAGGGCGAGAAACGTCTTGAACTGCTCGAACAGCTGCGTGCAGGCGTCGGCGAGCACCGCCGGGCTCAGCTCGTCCTCAGGCAATGGCTCGGTGTACTTGAAGATGTTTCGAAGCGTCTCGAGGTTCCAGATGTCCTCGTTGACGTAGAACCAGTCCTTGAACAGCAGATAGTGGTAGCGCTGCCAGTGGTTGATCTGGAACAGGCGATGGTTCTCCTTGTTCGCCTTCGAGATCGGGTAGGAGTGGAACTTGCCGCGCAGCCGGTTGAACTCACGGAACTTCCGATACTCGTCGGATACGCCGTAGGTCTTCCAGACCACGTGGGCCGTGCCGGCGACTCCGATCGGCAGGACGAACAGCAGCAGCATCGCGAGCGAGTAGCGTGACGGTCGGAAGGCTCGGAACGCGAGCAGCGCCGGTCCGATGACGACCATCGCGCCCTGCATCCCCCGCGGTCGGAACAGGAACCCGTAGGCGAGGGCCAGGCCGCACGCGAGGGCCGTCCACTTCGTCAACTTCTGTTCGCGGGCGTAGGCCACGAAGGCCAACGTCGCGATCCCCGTCAGCAGGATGCTCGACGAGTTGTAGCCACAGCGGATCAGGAACATGACGAACACGAGCGAGAACAGGCTCATGAGCGGCAGGAACACCGTCCGCGCGCTTGCGATCGAGGACAGCGCGTGGACGAACAGCGCGAGCGCCCAGAACAGCGCCGCGAAGTTCGCGTAGCCGAACCATGGGATGCGGTCGCTGACCTCGTGGTAGAGGAATGTCAGTGCGCCCGACAGGATCTGCGAGATGAAAGGCGTCTCGGCACCGTCCTCGATCATCGACAGGATGCCCGAGTTGTCGGTGACCTTGTAGGTCGGGGTGACCACCAGCAGGACGATCGCGAAGTACACCGTGGTCCAGCCGAGGGCGAACCAGGTGCGGTTCCGCGGCGAGTCGTCGAACCACCGGTAGAGTTTCTCGCTGAGCTCGTGCATGCGTGTGCGCGGAATGCTAGCAGGGACGTCGATCGCGACACACCGGCGGGCGGCACATCGTCGAGCTGGCGGTGGCATCGTCGAATCGTGCTACGAGCGGGTCGACGCGTGGCCGGCTCCGGGGTTTCGGCCGGCGACGGCTCGCGGTTAGTCTCACCGACCGAGTGGAGGCCTCCGGATTGAGCAAGCCGAGCGACGGGCGGTTCGAATGGTGCGAAGAGAGGCGCCCCTTGCGTGTCGTCTTCGCATGCGGATGGGCCATCGCGGTCATCGCGGGACTGCTCCTGGCGGTGACACCCACCTACAAGGTCAACGACAACGCGGGCATCCTGTCGATGATCCAAGAGGGGGCGGAAGCCCCCTTCATGTCCCCGGTCTTCGTCGAGCTGTTGACGTTCCTGTACCGCGATGTCAGCCCGTCGGTGCCATGGTTCGGGATCGCGAACTACCTCGCGCTGTTCTGGGCCATCGCACTGTTCGTGCACGCACTGTCGGCGCTACGGATTCCGCGCGGGCTGAGCATCCCCCTGGACATCGTGTTCTCGGCGCTGTGCGCGACGTTCGCGATCCGGGTCGGGTACAACGCCTCGAGCATCCTGCTCGGCGGGGTCTCCCTGCTGGCATTCGTCGCCTACCTTCGCTCGCATCGCCTGTCCAAGGCTGCGCTGCTGGTGTGCGCGCTCGGCCTGGTGTTCGCGTTCCTGTTCCGCCCGCGGGGCGCGCAGGGGGCGGTCGTCGTCGTCGGGCCGGCGCTGCTCGCGATGGGACTCTTGGCGCGACGGCGGTTCGCCGTGGGCGTCGTCCTCGCGTTCGTGTTGCCGATCTCCGTAGTTGGCGCTGTCCACGTCGTCTGGAAGACGACGTTCGTGTCGGACGAGTACCGCGCGTTCCGCGAGTTCAACCAGGTTCGCGGCAAGTTCCACGCCTACCCGATTGCCCGGGCGAACCTCGAGAACGTGCGGCTGTTCGAGGCCAACGACTGGCTCGCGTACCACTACATCCTGCTCAAGGACTGGCTGTACTTCGACGAGGACGTCTGGAACCTCGAGAAGCTGCGCAACATCTTCGAGTACAGCGTGCCATTGCCGGAGGACGAGATCGACGCCGGGACGATCGCGTCGGCGTTCCAGGAGTTGTGGTCCGAGCAGTACGCACGCTACCTCACGCTGCTGCCGCTGCTCGTCGTCGTGTTCCTCGCATGTCGCTCGCGGCGGGTCGCGATCTGGGCGGCCGGCTACGCGCTGTACATGCTCGTGTTGTCGGTCTACCTGAGCATCGCGTATCGACTCCCCGACCGCGTAGGCGATCCGATGTTCGTGCTCGGGTTCGCCTCGATGGTCTGGCTGTTCGTCGGGGTCGACCGAATTCGGCCACTACGAATCCGGGCGCCGCTCCGGCGCGCGACCGGCGTGCTGTTCGCGTTGGCCTGTGTCTGTCCTGTCGTCGTGTTCGCGGTCGACAACGCTCGGGACGCCGCGAAGTGGGGCGAACGAAACGCGAAGTTCGAACGCCAGCACGCCGACTTCAACAAGTGGTTCAAGGGTCGGATCCTGTTTCCGCAGGCGATCGTGCTCTCGACCCAGGCGCAGAATCCGCTGCGCAACTACGAGTTCCTGTACGAGGTCGTCCCGTCCGGTTGGCGGACCTACTCGCCCCAGTTCTACGACTGCCTGCGACGTCACGGACTGTCGCGCGGCTCCGAGCTCATCCCGTTCGCGATCGACAATCTCGACTTCTTCTTCGCCTGGCGACGCGACTACGTGGACGTGTTGTACGAGTTCGTGAAACGGCAGTACGGCGTGCGATTCATGTTGCGCGCCTACGAAGGGCTGAGCACGCAGCGCTATGTGATCTTCCAACTCGTGACGGACCCGGAGCCCGACTCGAACCTGTCGGTGTACCATCGACAGGTGGTGACCACGCCGTTCGACCGGAGGCAGGTCGGAGGTGCGATCGGCGGCGACGAACTCGACGACGTCGACGAATCCGGCAAGTGACGCTCGACCGGTTTCGATCCGTCCGCGGGAATCAGTCGAACAGCTTCGATCGAACCCGGCCGGCCGGCGCGGCCTCGGCGTCGACGAGCGCGTCGAACACGCTCGGCACCACGAAGATCGACAACGGGTCGGCGGCACTCTTGCGCTGTGCGACCTCCCAGAGCCAGTTGGACTCGGACTCGGTGAGGGAGTTCGCGTGCGCGAAATCGGCGTGTAGCCTACGCGCGAGGCGTGCGTC
>JAGQQZ010000192.1 GCA_020425915.1 Planctomycetota bacterium
CGAAGCTCTGGACCACGAATCGCGGCAGCACGTTCGACATCACGCAGGCCTGCGTGACGAGGTCTCGTCCGGCGCCGTTCAGTACGTCATGGCCACCGGTCAGGATCGGCGCCCGCGCGGTCGCGACCCCGAACAATTCACGGCGCGCGACGAGGTACGCGATCGTCACGAGCAGGACCGGCAGTTGCCGCACGGATCGCGTTCGCCAGTCGACTCGACCGGGCCGAACGATTTCGAGCACGACGCACATCGGCGCGAGCATGACGCCCGTCGCCTTGCTCCCGCAGGCAACGAGCGCGCCAACCGCAACCGCGATCCAGGCGAAGCGGCTGCCGTCCTGCCACGAGATGTAGGCTCTCACACCGAGCAGGACACCGCACGCCGCAAGGACGTCGCTGCGCGAGGAGATCATGTTGACCGCTTCCGACGCCAGCGGATGAGCCGCGAACATCGCCGCAGCGATCCACGCCGCGCGTCGCGAGATCGAGAACTTGCGAGCGATCGAGAACACGAGCAGGGCGCTCGTCGCGTGGAGCAGCACGTTCGTCGACTTGAAGACCCAGGCACTGCCCTGTCCGAGGAACCAATCGATCGCGAACGTCAGCAGCAGGATCGGACGGTACATCCGCACCTGGATGCTGCTGAACGCGTCGACGTCCCAGAAGAATCGGGGGATCGAGGTCAGGGACCGAAGCGCCGGGTTGTCGCGCACCGAATGCAGGTCGTCGTAGACCATGTGCCCGAACAGCGCCGAACCGTAGGCGAGGACCGCGACGCCCAGGATGCCGAGCATCGCGTACCCGTCGCGCCGACCCCCGTCGCCGCTCATCGAGCCCCCTCGTGAGTCCCGGACGAACGGAGACGATC
The DNA here is from genome assembly GCA_020425915.1 of Planctomycetota bacterium. Classification (GTDB taxonomy): domain Bacteria; phylum Planctomycetota; class UBA1135; order UBA1135; family UBA2386; genus JAGQQZ01. The sequence continues at coordinate 868 of JAGQQZ010000192.1, forward strand.
GAGCACGGCCGCGAGCCGGTCGCCGATCGCCCGCGTCGAGAACGTCGACTCGAACCGCTGTCGACCGGCGGTCGCTACATCGACGAGCAGGTCGTGACGCTCACCGAGCGACCGCATCGACTCGGCGAGGGCCGTCACGTCGTGTGGCGGACAGACGAGACAGTCGACGCCGGGTTCGAGCAGCCCCCGGATCGCTGGCGTGTCGGCGGTGAGCACCGGCCGACCGGCCTCCAGCGCGTGGACGAGCTTGAAAGGCACGACCATCGAAGCCTTCTGCGAGTCACCGAAGATGCCCGCGACGAGATCGCAAGCCGCGAGCCGATCCCGGATCCGGTCCGCGTCCTCGAACGGTGCGCCGAGTTCGAGACGCTCTGGCGGGATGACCTGCACGGCATGTGCGCGCTCACCGTCCGTGCCACCGACCAACGTGAGATGGACGTTGTCGGCCGCCGCGACCGCGTCGCACAGCACGTCGAGCCCGTGTAGCCGCACGCCCGTACCGAAGAACAAGACCTGCAGGCGCCGGCCCGCTGCACCCGCCGCCCGTTCGGCGATCCCCGACTCCGGCACGCCGATCGGGACCCAGTCGAACCGCGACGGCGACTTGCCGGTGAGCGCACAGACGTAGTCGAGGTGCTGCGGCGTGTCGAGCAGCACGACGTCGGCCACGTCGCAAGCGCGTCGGTCGAGGTGCTCGAAGAACCACGCCGCGATCGACCCGTGACGGAACAGGCGGCGATCCTCGATCACCGTGCCGTGGGCCGACAGGAACAGATCGAGCACGATCGGACGGTCGACGATCGGTCGAAGCCATCGAACCGCGGCGTGGCCCGGATACGGCACGAACACGGCCTCGTAGTTCGTCGTCGCCATCGCGCGCCGCACTCGATCGACGAGCTCGCGGCGTGCACGCCACAGACGCATCGCGAACGCCGGCCAGAGCCACGGCGAGCGAAGGAACCGGCTCTTGACGCCGCCCGGCACCGGAATCGGCACGTGGATCCGATCGACCTGCACGCCGCGCGACGCGAGGCCACGCGCGAGCGCCTCGGTCCGAGGGTAGCCCGGCCCGTCGTCCCAGGTCCCGGCGAACAGGACCCGACGATTGGGCGTGCTCACCGCCGATTCCCCTCGTCGATGCGCGCGTAGCGCAGCGCGGTGACCTGCTCGGAGATCAGGCCGAGGACGAAGACGATCGTCGCCTGCGACAGGAGCAGTGCGGACATGTTCGTGAAGCGCCCCGCCGTGAGGTAGGTCCACACGTACCAGCCGGCGCCGATCGCGGCCATGAACGCGGCGAGCGGCACGAACACCCGCAGCGGTGCGAAGATCGTCGTGATCCGCATGATGATCAGCAGGAATCGCGTGCCGTCCTCGATGAGCTTGATGTGGCTCTTGCCCTCGCGTTGGCGAACCTGGAACGGCTCGAAGTCCACGCTGTAGCCAGCGCGCAGCATCGCGAGCGTGATCGTCGTCGGGTAGCTGAACGTGTTGGGCAGCAGGTAGACCAGTCCCTTGAGAACGTCGGCACGTACGAGTCGGAACCCACTCGTCAGGTCCGGGATGCGACGCGACGTCACGTAGCTCGCGAGCCCGTTGTAGACCTTGTTCGCGAGGTTCCGGGCGTGCGATCCGCCGCTGCCGCCGCGCGACGCCACGACCATGTCGTGCTCCGCGGCCCGCGCGATGAGACGCGGGATCACGTTCGGGGGATGCTGCCCGTCACCGTCCATCAGGAGGATCCAATCGCCGGCGGCCTCGCGGATCCCGCGCTTGATCGCCGCGCCGTTGCCCAGCGATCGGGCATGACGGACGAGGCGCGCGCCGCGCGCGAGCGCGATCGCGGCCGTGTCGTCGGAGGATCCGTCGTCGACGACGATGATCTCGCTCCGCGTCGCCGGAAGCGTGCGCAGGGTGAGGCTCAGCTCGTCGAGCAGCTTGGGCAGGTTGGCCGCCTCGTTCTTCGCGGGGATCACGATGCTGAGCCGCGCGACCCGTGGGCGCACCACGGTGGCCTCGACGATCGGATCGCCGCGCTCGGTCGGCAGCTCACCGGTCGACATCAGCGACGCGAGATCGGTCGCGGGTGCCGGAGTGGTGGCCTGCTGGAGGGGTTCGGTGCTGATGGCGTCGGTCACTTTCCGGATCTATCGGCCACGCCGGGGGTTCCGGTGAAGGGCTGGCCGCAAACCGCCATCCGGCTCCTCGTCCGAAGCCGAACCGTCGAGCCTCGCCCCCCAAACGCAAACAGGCGCACTGCCCGAGGGCAGCACGCCTGTCATGCGAGGATCGCGTCGATCAGTTGACGACGATCCAGCGCTCGCTGTCGGCGCCCGAGACGTTCGCAGCGACCGTGCCGTTCATGCCACCGGCGGTGACGTAGGCGGCCGTGCCGGCCGTCGGCACCGACGTGGTGCCCGAGTACTGCGCCGTGTTGTTGCGGCAAGCCAGGACGTCACCGCTCTGGTTGACGAAGAACGTGCGCTTGCCCGAGTTGCCGAAGCTGGCCGGCCAGGCGTAGCAGGCCCACATGACTTCCGACATCGCCGGGTCGACGCTCGAGGCCGTGTTCTCGGTCTCGAAGCCAGCCGAGCTGTCCGGCAGGTGCATGCGGAAGTAGTAGCCCGAGCGCAGCACGCGGCCCGAGCCGTCGACGTTGCCGAAGGCGGCCGACAGGACCGGCGGAGCGACGCGCTCCGAGCCGGTGCCGACAGCGGCACCCGAGGTGCGGACGGCCAGCGCGCCCGAGAGCTCGCTGAAGAAGCCGAACTCACCGGCGCCGTTGGCGTTGGTGTCGATGGCGCCAGAGGCTTGGCACTGCGCCTGCGCCGAAGCGATGTTCTTCAACGTCGCGATGGCAGCGGACTCGTTGGCGTTGAGACGGGCGCTCAACAGGTTCGGAATCGCGATCGACGCGATAATCGCGATGATCGCCACGACGATCATCAGCTCAATCAGGGTGAATCCCTGTTCCCGCTTGGTCATTGTTGCTCTCTCCATTTCCCAGGCTGTGTTGGGGCGGACACCCCGAATCTCTTGGTTCTTCCCTCTGTTCGACCGTCAGCTCACCGCGGCGCGGCAGGCTGCAAGCCGGACAGTTCCCGGAAACGCTCGCTCTCCACGATCGGCTCCCAGTCCTCTCGGTCTTCGAAGACCATTCGGAGGACCGGTTCCCGCTCCGTCTCGAGCGCACGCTCCAGCAGTTCGAAAGCTGTATCGAACTCCGCGTTGCGGGCCTTGAGTCGGCCCACGCAATAATCTCCTACGTGCGTCGGCACCGACGCGTCGCGATACGCGCGCTCGGCGAGATCTTTCGCACCGAGTCGTTCGAACGCCTCGCCGGCCCGGCGACACGCGCCGTTGCCATCGAGCTTCGCGAGCGCTCGCGCCGTTTCGACCGCCCGCTCGTGCTCGCCGTTCGCTTCGAACGCGGCGATGCGAAGTTCGTGTCGGTACATCTCGATCTGAGACGAGTCGGCACGCTCGAATCTCTCCAGTTCGGCGAGGGCCGCGGTCGGCTCACCCATCTCGAGCTTCAGGTCCGCGCGGCGCAGCGACAGGAGCTGCGATTGGCGGCCGGTGCACGAGTCGTTCGCGAGCGCACGACCGTACGCCGCGAAGGCCGCCTCCTTGTGCCCGGAGAGGAGTTCGAAGTCCGCGCGCGCGACCATGATCTGCGGATGGTCCGGATCGACGCGTTCCGCGCGCTCGAGGAAGCCCTCGGCGTCCGCGAGGATGCGAGTACGCGCCTCGCGGCCGGACGTGTCTTCGCGCGGGATCGCGCCCGCGAGCTCCATCTGCGAGATCGCGCACTGTAGCAGCGTGCCCGCATCCGCCTCGGCCCAGCGAGACCACCCGGCGAATCCGAGTCCCGCGGCCGCGAGCGCGAACGCTCCGTACGCGAAGACCCGCCGTCGGTTCGAAGCCTCCATCGCCTCGTCTCCTAGTTGCCGCCGCCGCCGGACAGGGTTTCCTGCAGCTTGAAGATCGGCAGGAAGACCGCGAGCACGATACCGCCGACGACGAAGCCCATGACCGCGATCATGATCGGTTCGATCAACGAGGTGAGGCTCTTCACCTCGGCCTCGACCTGCTGGTCGTAGAACTCCGAGATCTTCTCGAGCAGCGCGTCGAGCGCACCCGACTTCTCGCCGATGGCGATCATCTTGGTGACCATCGGTGGGAACACGTC
>JAGQQZ010000193.1 GCA_020425915.1 Planctomycetota bacterium
CGCGGGTCGCGACCGGAATCGCACGACAGAACCGATAGAACCAGCCGAGCCACGCGCTTCGGAACACGGTCTCCGTCATCAGGAAGCGGACCCTGCGGCGAGTCGCGACGCTCAGGATCATCGGGTCCAGGAACGACGTGTGGTTCGCCGCGAGGACGCAACCGCCGCGCATCGGAGGCCGTCCGACGACGCGGATCCGGAAGAAGGCGCGGGCGAGCGGTGCGACGACCGACCGCAGGACGAAATAGGCCGCCCGGTTGCACCAACCGGCCGGCCCTTCTCCCGCGCTCTCGGCGCGAATCGCTACTTCTCGGCCCAGGAGCTGTCCGGGTAGTGGTTCAGCAGGCGGGCGCGGAGCACGCGATTGTAGAAGGACGAACTCTCACCGCCCCACTTGGACGCGGCCTGCGCGCCGTAGAACAGCGCTTCGGCCTTGAGGCCGTCGGGCGCGTTGTCGTCGAGGTAGACCCGCAGGAACGCGAGCAGCGCGTCGCGGTACGGCTCCTTGTTCGCCGGCGTCCCCATCGCGGCGTAGACGTGGGCGAGTCCGAGCCAGGCCGCCGGCAGCGCGGAGGGCGGAGTCTTGGAGCCGTCGACGATCTCCTCGAACTCCTGCTTCGCCTCCTGGAGCTTGCCCTCGAGGCGGAGTGCATCGGCGATCCGGGTCTTCGCGCGGTTCGCCGTGACCGGGTAGTTCGGGTCGGCCTCGCGCACGATCTGCTGCATCTCGGTGCGGAGCTGTTCGTTGCTCAGCTCACCGGCGATCCCACGAGCCAGCACGCGGTAGTAGGTGGCCTCGAGCTTGAAGCCCTTCGGATAGGCCTCGACCTGGGTCGCGGTCTCGTACTTCGCGGCGAGCGCGGCGAAGTCCGCGGTCTGCCCGTTCTCGAGGTAGTAGTCGAGCTTCGCGCGGAACCGGAGCGGCTTGTAGCCGCTGTCGGGGCAGTTCTTCTCGAGCTCATCGAGGATCTGGAACGCGTCCGAGTAGTCCTGGTTGTCGAGCAGCATCTGCGCCGCTTCGTAATACCCGAACTGCGACAGGAACGGTTCGCTCTTGAGCTCGTCGGCGACCGAGAGGAACGTGTCGACCCGCTCGGATCGTGGCGCCGCGAACGCGCGCTTGAACTTGTCCTTGACCTTCTCGACGTCGAGATCGGCGACTCGATCGGCCGACCGCGTCTCGACGTTGTTGCGCGTCTTGAACGAGACTTCGTGGAGCGTGAACCCGGTCACGGTGACGTCCTTCGTCATCGTGCCGTCGGTCCAACGGATCACGTCGTTCTGGGCGAGGGCCGAGCCGCCGATGGCGAGCCCGACCAGGCATCCGATGATGGTCTTCATGGTCTCCGCAGGGGTCTGCGCACGGGCCGAGGGGGTCGGGCATCATGCCAACCGCGCGCACGGGTGGCAACGCCGGAACGTGTTCGAGGTTCAGCCGGCCTCGGACGCGCGGTCCGAGCCGTCCGGATCCAGATCGATCCGCTCCGGCCCGGCGCCCCGTCCTGGCCGTCGACGGCCTTCCCAGCTCGCCGCGGCGTCCCCGCCGAGGCGGCGCACCGAGATCAACTCGCCGACCACCGCGACCGCGATCTCCTCGTGGCTCCGACCGCCGAGGTTGAGACCGACCGGGGAGCGCACGGACTCGAGGAAGCCCTCGTCGACACCGTCGGCCCGCAGGTGCCGGAACAGCACCGCTCGTTTGGTCTTGCTGCCGATCATGCCGAGGAACCGCGGCCGTTCTCCCGCCTCGGCCCGCCGTGCGAGTGCCCCGAGCACGACACCGTCCTCCTTGTGGCCACGCGTCACGACGACGATGTAGCTGTTGGCCCGGATCGGCATCTCCGCGGGGGCCGTCGCGATGTCCCGGGCGACGGTCTCGGCGGCGTCGGGGAAGCGCTCCGGCGAGGCGTACGCCGGCCGATCGTCGACGACGGTGACGCGGAATCCAGCCATCGTCGCGATCGTGCAAAGGGCCTTGCTGACGTGGCCCCCACCGAAGATCCAGAGCGCGGGCGTCGTGATCGGTTCGACGAACACAGTGACCTCCCCTCCGCACAACAGCCCGGAGTCGGGCGATTCGTGCTCGGTCAAACGGAACTGGAGCGTGCGCGGACGCTCGTCGCGAATGACCTCGATCGCGGCGTCGTAGACCTCCGCTTCGAGGCAGCCGCCACCGACGGTCCCGAGGAACGTGCCGTCTTCGAGGACGAGCAGCCGCATCGTCTCGCGTCCGGGCGTGGAACCCCGCGTGGCGACGATCGTCGCGAGCGCCGCGGGCACGCCGTCTCGCCGGAGGCGGACGACTTCTTCGAAGATGTCGGGACGGGCCATGGGCCGACCAGCATAGCCGATCGACCGCGCCCGTACGGACTAGAGCTCGCTGAACTGCGTGATCGCGCTCTGGTCCGATCCGACCGGCACTTCCGAACCACGCACGACCATGACGACGAGGTGCACGAGCGCGCGGCGCGAAGCCGGCGGACCGACGATCTGGACCTCGAAGCCGTGCGGGAAGCCGAGGTCCTCGTCGATGGCGCCGAACCGTCCGACACCGAAGCGGCTCGGCGAGTCGTTCGTCGCGATGCCGGCGTCGTAGGCCAGCAGGAAGGTGTCCGAGCTCTTCAGCTTGTCGGGCATCAGATGCCACTTGCCGTCGCCGAGTTCGTCGCGCGGAACCGAGAACACGACGCCGTCCGCGTCGATGTGCCGGAGCGTCCCCGTGAGGGATGGGTCCTCACCGCGCAGCCACAGCAATTCGACCGGTTCCGTCCCGGCCGAGTAGTCGACGGGCAACTGGCGCAGCTTGCGGGTCACCTCGAGCCGGTCGGTCGCGTCCGCGATCTCGTCGACCTGCCCGCCGTCGGCCAGGGGCTCGCTGACCCACTGACGCAGCGTGAGGTTCGCCGAGGCGGAGGCACCGGCTTGGGTCTTCTCGGTGAGGAACCAGTACGCGAACTTGTAGACGTCGATCGCGTACACCCTCCCCGACGTGACCATCATGTGTTCGGTCCACTCGTGCCGCGTGCAGAACAGACTGTTGCCGGTTCGTTCCCCGGCCGAGACCTCGGGCTCGAACACACCGTTGTCGACCGGAGTGGGCAGGATCGAACCCG
>JAGQQZ010000194.1 GCA_020425915.1 Planctomycetota bacterium
CACGAGTTCGTTCATCTCGTCCGCCTTGTCGGCGATGTCGGCCGGCCACTCGAGTGGTTCGAGGTCGCGCTTCGGGTCGAAAACCTCTTCCTTGGTCTGCGGGTCCTTGCTCGGCGTCGTCGACGGAGGCGATGGTTGTTCCTTCTTCGCAGCGGCCTCGGCCGGCGCCGAAGGCTGATCCTCCGGATCGGTGGCCTCGGTCGGAGAGGCGTCGTCCGACGTGTCGTCCGGTGACGCGTCCGCGTTCGGTTCTGCGCCTTCGTCGGGCGTCTGCTCTCCGGTCGCAGGCGGCTGCGCCGTGTCTCCGGCGGAGTTCTTCGCGGTCTGCTCCGGAGCCTTCTCGCCCTCGCCGTTGAGGACGAAGAACAGTACGACGGCGACGATCACGATCCCGACGATGCTGCCGATCACCAGTATGCCGTTGCCCTTCTTCGGTTCGGAACCGGACGCACGGGCCGTCCGACCTGCGCCTCGCGTGCGTTGGCGACGCTTGGGCTTGTCCTCGCCGTCATCGGACGTCGCGCGCGCGCGGCGCGGCGAATCCGAGCTCTTGGGCGACGCGCGGCGGGCGGCCGCGGGCTTGGCCTTGGCCGGCTTGGCGCTCGAGGCAGGCTTGGATTCGGATTCGTTCTCGTCGGCGCGTTGCGCGGCGACGTCGATGACCGAGCCACAAGCCTTGCACTTCGCCTTGTCGGCCGAGAACGAGTCGGGCAGCTTGTACTTCGCGCCGCAGTTCGTACAGGCGATCTGTTTCATGGGATCAGGGAATTCGCGGGGTGAGAGGGAGCGGGATTACTTCTTGTCGTCGGAGGTGGGGAAGTCGAGCGACTCCTCCTCCTCGACCGCGATGCGCCAGTCGGGGCGGTCGTGGTGGGTGGTCCAGTAGCCGTACCACTGTTTGAGCGCGGACATCCGCAGCTCCTCGGTCGATTGTCCGTCGATCGTCAACGCCGGCGCGAAGCCGAATCGTTGGCCGGTGATGCCTTCGAGTGCGCCGCAGATGCGACGAAGGGCCTGGATGTCCTCTTTCGTCTCCATCTTGGTCTCGTACATCTTGTTCAAGAGGCGCGGTACGGCCGGCTTGAGGATCTCCTCGAGCCGGAGCCTGGCGCGGTTGGCGGCTCCCGGCGGGTCGTCGGACATCACGTCTTCGATCAGGCGGTCGATCTCCTTGCGCAATGGCTCGGGCGTGTCCTCGAGGTGTCCGAGCGGCACGATGCTCGCCTCGACGGCCTCGACTTCTTGACCCATGAGCGTGCGCTTCACGACCGTGGCCTCGCCGATCTCCTTGTGCGAGCGGTGCGAGTCGCGACTGATCCGGCGTTCCTGGGCTGGCACGACCGGTTCGAAGCCGATGACCCTCGCTCGCGTGCCCTCCATCCGGAAGTCGACGCCCATCTGCATCGGGTCGCCGGCGTAGATGAAGTCGACGCCTTCGCGGACGCCGAGCGACGACTTCATCGGAGTCATGTGCAGGATCACCCGACCTTCTGCCGCGTCGTGTGCGGTCCCATCGCCCAGCAGCGCCGAGGTGATCTCGAAGTCGCGGAAGTACTTCGTCGACTCGTCGGTCACCAACCGGTCGACGACGGCAGCCGTTCCGGCCGCGCCCAGTTCGGTGATGCCGAATCGGAGCATGAACGCTGCGGGGTCGGTCAAGGACTCGATGTTGAGCCGGTTGCTCGTGTGAAGTGCCTCACCCCATTCCCGGCACTGGCGCACGCGAGGATTCTTCATGCCGGTCTCGGCGACGACCGGAGGGGGGCCGGCGTCCGTCGGAGTGACGGGAGCCGTGCCGGGGCGAGTCGCGAGGTAGATGCCGATGATCAGTACCAGCACACCTCCGCCGATGTAGTAGGGTGTCGCGTTGAACTTCTCCGGTGCGGCCATCCTCCCTGCGCTCCGCGGCACGAACGCCGTGCTGCACCCGCGGCATCGCAGTTCGTTGTCGAGCGCGGCCTCGGGCACCATGTACTCGGTGCCGCATCCGGGGCACGCGACGCGTGCCTTGCCGTCGCGGCCGACGCGGGGTCCTGCCGTGCGTCCGCGCTGGACACGGTTCGAGGTGGACGAGACGTGCTTCTTGATTCCGGTCGTGCGGCGTTTTCGGGTGGCCAACGGGCGACTCCTTGATCGCGGTCGAGCGCTTC
>JAGQQZ010000195.1 GCA_020425915.1 Planctomycetota bacterium
CGTTCGTGATCAACGAATCGGCGTAGACGATGCCGAACTCGGGGTGCTCTTCGAGTGCCTTCGTCATCAACTCGAGCGCGTCGGGCCGATGGCGGTCGTCGGTGTTCGCGGTCGTCAGGTACTTCCCGCGGGCGAGCCCGATCGCGCGGTTGAAGGCGCCGGTCGTCTCCTCCCGCATGCTCGTCCGTACGTAGCGGATGTTCGCGTGCTCGCGCTGGAACTCCTCGACGATCGCCCGCTCGTTCTCGGGTGAGTTGCTGTCGATCACCAGGATCTCGACGAGATCGCCCAACGTCTGGTCGGTCAGACTCTCCAAGCAGCCGCGCATGAAGCGCTCCGCGCGATAGGTCGAGACGATCGCCGTGATGAGCGGTTCGGTCATCTCAGACCCCGGTCGTCGCGAGCAGGTCACGCGGCAGCGCGTGCGCGGTCATCGCGCGGATGTCCTCGACGGTCTCGGAACCGAACGTCCGCTCGACCAGCGCGAGGTACTCCGGCCGTTCGAAGTACTCGTGGAACGCCGCATCACGGAACGCCAGGACCTCGGCGCTCGACAGGTGCTTGGTCGGCAACGGGGTGCAGTCCCGCGAGTGTTGCGAGTAGCCGCCCCAGCTGGTCGGCAGCTCGAGCCCGTTCGCGAGCGCCTCGCCGTAGAGCGCGGATCCCGGGTAGGCCATCGCCGAGAAGAAGTTCGCGAACTCGGTGTTGACCGCCTTCGCGAAGTCGAGCGTCTCTCGCATCGACGCCGCGTCGTCGTCGGGCAGGCCGAAGATGTAGTTGCCGATCACGTGGATGCCGTGGTCGCGCACGCGATCGAGCGTGGCCATGAGCTTGTCCGGGCGATAGCCCTTCGCGACGCCATCACGCACGTGCTCGCTCGCCGACTCGATGCCGATCGCCAGCCAGCGCACACCGGCGCGGCGCAACGTCGCGAGCATCGCGTCGTCGTAGCAGGTGTCGACCCGGGCATAGGCCCAGATGTTCAGATCGTGTCCGAGTTCGGCCAGACCGTCGCAGATCGCGGTCACGTGCTGCTTGTGCAGGACGAACAGCTCGTCGGCGATCTTGATGTTCGAGACGCCGTGCTCGTTCGCGAGCCAGTCGATCTGTGCGACGACGGCTTCCGGGTCGAATCGGCGATAGCTGTTGAGCTTCGGGTCCAGCCCGGCCGCGGCTTCGCCCGACTTGAACGGGGCCTGGATGCAGCAGAACGTGCACCGGAACGGGCAACCGAGCGTCGTGTAGAGCGCGGCGTACGGCTGGCGTTCGCGACCACCGAAGCAGTGCCAGTTGTGCGCGCGGTAGCGCTCCATCGGCAGCAGGTCCCATGCCATCCCGGGCATGTCGTGGACCAGGTCCGTGACGATCGGTGCGGGCTCGTTGCGGCGAATGACAGCGCAGTCGCTCCACACCAACCCGCGCACCTTGTCGAGTTCGGGAACCGGCTCCTTCAACGCACCGAGCAGGTCGGCGATCGTCACCGGTCCTTCGCCGGAACACGTGAAGTCCACCTCTTCCTCGCGCAGCGTCCGCTCGGGCAGCGCCGCGACGTGGCCTCCCACGAGCAGCACGTTCTGCGCCGGTTCGAGCCGCTTGATCGCTCGGCACACGTCGCCAGCCGCCGGCATCGTGTGGGTCGAAGCGTTCGGGTTGTGGCCGTAGACGACGACCGCGGTCAGCAGCGCGTCGCAATCGACGGCGTGCTGCGCCGCCTCGGTCGGGTCGAGTTCGAGCGCGTTCGCATCGAGCACCTCGACCGAGAAGCCGCGCCGGCGCGCGTGCTCCGCCATGAGACCGACCCAGATCGGAGACTCGACCGCCGACAGGTTCGTGCTCAGTCCCTGGTAGATGCGCTTGCGGCCACCCGGATTGATCAGCAGGAGATCCGGTCGAATCATGCGCACACCTCGACACCGATCCACCGTTCGATCCGCTCGCCGATCGTGTCCGGAGTCGGGTAGTAGGCGCGCTCGAGCGGACCGCTCGCCGGCATGTTCGCCTCGGGGAAGCCGATGCGCTGCGGTGGTTCCCTCAGCCGATCGAAGGCCTGCTCGCAGACGCGACTCGTGATCTCCGCGGCGACACCGCCGAACGGGAAGTCGTAGTCGACGACGAGCAGCCTTCCGGTCTTCGACACCGAATCGAGGATCAGATCCATGTCGAGCGGCTTGATCGTGCGCGGATCGATCAGATCCACGTCGAGTCCACGCTGCTCGCAGGCCGTCAGCGTGTGAATCGCGGCGAGCGACGTCGCGACGACGGTCAGGCTCGAGCCCTCGTGCAGCCGCTGTCCCTGGCCGAGCGGGATCGTGTACATCTCCTCGGGCACCGGGCCGGTGTTCTTGTAGAGCCAGCGGTGCTCGAACATCATGACCGGGCTGTCGTCCTTGATCGCCGACAGCAGCAGGCCCTTGGCGTCGTAGGGAGTCGCCGGCATGACGACCTTGAGGCCCGGGATCTGCGCGAACAGCCCCTGCAGCGACTGCGAGTGCTGCGCGCCACAGCCCCAGCCGCGGCCGATGACCGAACGCATGACCAGCGGCACCGCGCACTGGCCGTCGAACATCGACTGCCACTTCGCGACGTAGTTGACGATCTGGTCCATCGCGACGAGCAGGAAGTCGTTGCGCAGGTTGATCAGGATCGGGCGCATCCCCGTCAGCGCGGCCCCGAGCGCGACACCGGTGTTGGCGTTCTCGCTGATCGGCGTGCCGAGAATGCGCTCGGGGTGCGTCATGTCGCGCATCGACCCGAACACCCCGAACTTGTCGTCGGCGTCGAGTCCCATCGCGAACACGCGCGGATCGAGGCACATCGCTTGGTCCGTCGCCTCGCGGATCGCGTCGACGAACGCCAGGTCACGCTCGCCGGCCGGCGCACGGTAGTTCGAATCGAAACGGCTCCAGGGCATCTCAGGCCTCCACGAACTCGGGTTGGGGGTACGGCGAACGCTCGGCGAACTCGATCGCGTCGTCGATCTCCGCCTCGATCTCCTTGGCCAGCGCCAGGATCTCGCGCGGTGTGATCAGCGACGCGCCGATCATGAACCGCTCGAGGCGAGCGATCGGGCAATCGGTGACCGGGTCGATCGGGTTGATCTCGAGGTCGTCACGCTCGTGACCCTGGTGCTTCATCCATCGCTTGGTCGTGCACTCGAGGAACACGGGGGCACGGGTCTCCCGCACCTGGCGAACGGCCTTGCCGGCTTCGCGGTACACCGACAGCGCGTCGGTCCCGTCCGCGCGGAACACCGGCATGAACTGCGACGCGACTCCCGCGATCTCGTAGGCCGCATGTTCGGCCACCGGCATCACGTTCGACAGACCGTTGTTCTCACACAGGAACAGCACCGGCAACTGCTTGAGCGCCGCGAAGTTCATCGACTCGTGGAACACACCCGCGTTCGTCGCCGCGTCACCGAAGTACGAGACGCTGATGAAGTCCGAGCCGGACAGCTTCGACGACAGCGCCGCACCGACTCCGACCGCGATGCTTCCGCCGACGATCGCCGACGATCCGGGCAACCCGTGCTCAGGGTCGAACACGTGCATCGAGCCGCCCCGTGCGTGCGAGCAGCCCGTCGTGCGACCGTACAGCTCGGCCATCAGCTTCCGCAGCGGCAGACCCTTCGCCAACGCCGGCGCGTGTGTGCGGTGGCCGAGCAGCATCTGGTCGGCGTCGGTCAGGTGACAGCACAGACCGGCCGACACGGCTTCCTGACCGATGCACAAGTGCACCGGGGTCTCCATGACGTCGGTCGGGTAGAGCTTCGCGATCCGCTGCGACATCTGCCGCGCGACGCGCATCGTGCGCAACATGCGCAACGCGTCTGCCGGATTGATCGTGTCGAGTTCAGCCGTGGACATGGTCGGGGGCCTCGGGTTGGGGAACGGGTGCGCGGTAGGGAATCTCGAGTTCGCGGAAGTCGCGGATCGGCCGACTCGCGTTCTCGCGCTCGGTCTCGGAGTGGTCTTCCTCGGGGTCGAAGAAGATGATCTGGCTGCCGGTCGATTCGAATCGGAACGGCACGTGGACGAGCTCCGGCAGTGCTTCGAGCACCGCCGCCTGCGCATCGGGTGGGACGAACAGCAGCAGGAACAATGCGGCGAACACCGCAATCACGATTTCCGCAGAATC
>JAGQQZ010000001.1 GCA_020425915.1 Planctomycetota bacterium
ACGCGCTCGGAGCTGGCGGACCTCGCGAAGCTGGTGCCGCCCGCGAGCAGCTTCGTGGTCTGCTTCCGGGACGCGAATGCGTTCGTGGCCGAGGTCCAGTCCCTCGTCCGCGCGGCGCGACCGGGCGCCGAGGCGATGGTCAGCCTCGAGGCCCTGCTCAACCAGACCGGTCTCGGCGTGCGCGAGCGCGACCTCGACCTGACGAAACCGATCGCGATCGCGGCGAGCGACGACGGTGGCGTGGTGATCGTGGGCGCGGAGTCACCGCAGGACCTCGCCGACGTCGCGAACGCACCGTCGGCCGTATCGGGGTCGTTCGTCGCGTTCGGCATGTCTGGTTTCGAACCGGAAGTCGGCTCGGCGTCGCCGATCGTCACCGACCTGCCGACCGGTCAGGTCGCGTTTCGCGTCGACTTCGACCGCCTGCACGAGAAGATCCTCGAGGCGCGCGCCGAGATGCAGCGGCAGCTGATGGCGTTCCCGGGCCCGGGTGCCGAGCAGGCGTTCGCGTTCTACGACGGCTTGTTCCGACGGTTGCTGCGCGGCGGACTCATGGACGGCTTCCTCGAGCTGTCGAAGGGCGAGATGCGACTCGCACTCGCGATGGACATGGAGTTCGACGCGCCGCAGACCGACATCGACGCGGCGATCGCGTTGCTCGGCAAGACCCCCGTCCTGCCGCACGAGATGAGCATGGTGTTCGCCGACGGCATGGAACCGTTCCAGGAAGCGTTCGACATGGAAGCCTTGCTGCAGGGCCTGCCGGACGACACCGGCAAGCTGTTGTTCGAGGCGCAGAAGGATCTCTATCGCGCGATGCACGGTCCGACCGCGACGCGCTTCGCGTTCGACGAACACGGGATGCGCGGCACGATGATCTGTCGTCCGTCCGACGTGACCGCGGCACGGACGGCGGCGACGCAGTACGCGACGAAGACTTCCGATGCTCTCGGGATCTCGGACGTCGAGACCGGGCACCAGGAGGTCGGCGAGGTCACGTTCGACACGGCCAGCTTCAAGATCGACCCCACCGCTCTGATCCCGGACAACGGCGACCCGATGCAGGAGGACGTCGGGCGGAAGGTCATGGAGATGATGTACGGCGACCGGACCCGCGTCGCGATCGGCTCGACGAAGCAGGACCTGTTGATCTGCGTCGGGGTCGACGATGCCGGGCTCGACGCCGTGGTCGAGGCGACGACGACCGACCGGCCGGCGCCAGCCATCGCCGCGGCCCGCGAGGCTGTCACGAAGGCGAAGCCGTGGCTGTTGCTGCACTGGGACCTCGGCCCGCTCCTCCGCTTGGTGATGAGCACGGTCGCCGAGACGATGCCGATGGCGTTCCCCGCCGAGATCGCGGAGGACGCCTCCGCACCCTTGTGGATGGCGGCGTCGTCGGCTGGGCGGGTCCAACGCTTCGACCTCGGGATCGACGTCGCCGCCACGATCGCGATGTTCCGCTGAGGGACGCGGCTCGGCGTATGCTGGCGCCATGCGTTTCGCCGGCGTCTCGCTCGTCCTCTGTGCTCTCGCGACGGCACAGACTCCACCTTCCAACGGCCCTCGACCGGTCGACCCCGGTTGGCACGCGCTGACCGGCGGCACCGCGATCGTCCAACCGGGTCGCTCCGTCGACCACGCGACGATCGTGATCCGCGACGGTCGCATCGCGTCGGTTCGCGAGAACGGTCCGGTCCCGCCCGGCGCCCGCACCTGGGACTGTTCGGGCCTGATGATCTACGCCGCGTTCGTCGATCCGCACGTCCGGGTCACCGTGCCGCGCGAGGAGAGCACGTCGGCGGTCGAACACTGGAACCCCAACGTCCTGTCGCACCGCACCGCACTCGCGGTCGGGTTAGATCCGAAGCGCGCTGCGACGCTACGAGAACTCGGCTTCGGCGCGGCCGCGATCGCGCCGGACGACGGCATCTTCCGCGGTATCGCATCGGCCGTTTCGCTCGACGAACCGGGCGAGGGCGAGTCGCGCACGGTGCTGAAGGACGGGGTGTTCGGCACGATCGGCTTCGCGCCGCTGAGCGAGCCCCGCGGCTACCCGAGTTCGCAGATGGGTGTCATCGCGCTGATCCGGCAGACCCTGCTCGATGCACAGTGGCACCAACGCGACCGCTCGACGCTGCGCCCGTTCCTCGACGAGCTCGCCCCGCGCAAGCGCGCCCTGCTGTTCGACACGCGCGACGAACTCGAAGCGTTGCGCGCGGCCAAGATCCTGCAGGAGTTCGAGTTGCCGGGCGGGCTGATCGGCAGTGGCTTCGAGTTCCGGCGACTCGACGCGATCCAGGCGACCGGCCTACCGGTCATCGTTCCGCTCGCGTTCGCACCGGCGCCGCGCATCGAGTCGATCGACGACCGGGAACGCGTGACGCTGCGCGAGCTGCTGACCTGGGAACACGCGCCGACCAACCCGCGTCGCCTGATCGACCGCGGCATCGTCGTCGCGCTGACGACCGACAAGGTCAAGCCGAGCAAGTTCTGGACGCAGCTGCGACGCGCGTTCGCGTTCGGCCTGAACCACGACCAGGCGCTGTCCGCACTGACGACGACGCCAGCGCGCTTGCTCGGCCTCGAACGCGAACTCGGCAAGATCGAGCCCGGCTACCGCGCCAACCTCCTCGTCGTGGACGGGCGGATCGACGACGAGGAGGCCGAGCGCCGCTCGATCTGGGTCGACGGCCGCCGCTTCGAACTCGAACAGCCGCCCGAGATCGATCTCACCGGCCGCTGGACCGCTGCCCTCGAGCTCGGTGGCGCCCAGGTCGACCGCATCGAATTCCGCTCGAACCAGGCCGCGGTCGTCCACGCCGGCGATGCCGAGGTCGAGGCGAAGCGGGTCCGCGTCCGCGAACGACAGGTCGATGTGACGTTCGACGCCGAGCCGCTCGGCGGCGCCGGCCTCGTGACGCTGAACGGCGTCGCCGAGAGCACACGGATGTTCGGCTCCGGGGTCGCGGCCGACGGACGTCGCTTCGGGTGGAGCGCGCGTCACACCGGTCCGCTCGAGGACGACGCGAAATCGAAAGACACGGACGCGGCCGAGACCACCCCACCGCGACTCGACATCACGCTGCCGTTGCCGTTCGGCGCCTACGGACTCACCGAACCACCGGCGAGTGAGCGACTGATCGTCCGCGGAGCGACGATCTGGACCTCCGGTTCCGGCGGGATCCTCGACGATGGCGTCCTGGTCGCGGACCAGAACGGCAAGATCGAGTTCGTCGGACCCGCATCGGCGCTACCCGCAGGCACGACCGGCACGACGATCGACGCGAGCGGGCTCCACGTCACGCCCGGACTCATCGACTGCCATTCCCACACCGGCATCAGCAAGGGCGTCAACGAAGGCACCCAAGCCGTGACGGCCGAGGTGAGGATCGGCGACGTCGTCAACCCGGACGACGTCAACTGGTACCGCGAGCTGGCCGGAGGGCTCACCGCCGCGAACCAACTGCACGGCTCGGCGAACCCGATCGGCGGCCAGAACTGCGTCGTCAAGCTGCGCTGGGGCGTCTCCCACCCGGACGCCATGAAACTCGACGGCGCCCCGCCGGGCATCAAGTTCGCGCTCGGCGAGAACGTCAAGCAATCGAACTGGGGCGAACGCCACACGACGCGCTACCCGCAGACGCGCATGGGCGTCGAGGGGCTGCTCGTCGATCGGTTCGCGGCGGCGCGAGACTACGCCAAGGCGCGCCAACGCGACCCGTCGACGCGCCGCGATCTCGAACTCGACGCGCTCGCCGAGATCCTGACGGGCGCTCGCCTGATCCACTGTCACAGCTACCGACAGGACGAGATCCTGATGCTGTGTCGGATCGCCGAGCAGTTCGGCTTCCGGATCGGGACGTTCCAGCACGGCCTCGAGTGCTACAAGGTCGCCGACGCGGTGGCGAAGGCGTCGCGCGGAGCGTCCGTGTTCACCGATTGGTGGGCCTACAAGTTCGAGGTCGTCGACGCGATCCCCTCGAACGGCGCGATCCTCTGGGAGACCGGCGTGCCGGTCTCGTTCAACAGCGACTCGAACGAACTCGCGCGCCGCATGAACGGCGAGGCGGCGAAGGCGACCAAGTACGGCGGAGTCCCACCCTCCGAGGCGCTGAAGTTCGTGACGCTCGCACCCGCACGACAGCTCGGCGTCGACGACCGCATCGGCTCGCTCGAAGTCAGCAAGGACGCGGACTTCGTGATCTGGTCGGGCGACCCGCTGAGCAGCATGACGCGCTGCCTCGCAACCTACATCGACGGCCGTCGATACTGGTCGATCGCGACCGACATCGAAGCCCGCAAGTCGGCCGCCGCCGAGCGCGAGCGGCTGATCCAGCTCGTGCTCGGTCTCGACGAGACGGCGTTCGAGGAAGTGTCCGAGCCCGGCGACCCGACCCGGCTCGACGAACTCGACAACCTGCCCGGCGATTGCGGCTGCTGTCAGGAGGTGGCGCGATGAAGCTCCTGTCGCTGACCAGCGCTCTGTGTCTGACCGCCGTGCTCTCCGCCCAGGACCTGACGCCGAAGGCCCCGCCGCAGGCCGGACCGATCGTGATCGAGAACGCGATCCTCCACACGATCGATGCCGGCGTGATCGCCAACGGCACGCTCTGGTTCGAGGGCGGACGAATTCGGGGAGTGGGTCCGGTCGCGTCCGAACTCGGCATCCCTCCGGGTGCCGAGCGCGTCGATGGCCGCGGTCTGCACGTCTACCCGGGCCTGATCGGCGCGAACACGCGGATCGGCCTCGAAGAGATCGAAGCCGTGCGCGCCACGCGCGACTTCGACGAAGTCGGAGACGCGACGCCCGAAGCGCGCGCTGCGGTCGCCGTGAATCCCGACTCCACGGTGATCCCGGTCACGCGTGCGAACGGCGTCCTTTCCGTCGGCGTGATCCCGTCGGGCGGGCTCGTCCCGGGCCGGGCCGCGGTCATGCAGCTCGCCGGCTGGACCTGGGAGGAGATGGCCGTCGATGCGGATTGCGGCATCGTCGTCGAGTGGCCTTCGCTCTCGAGTCGAAGGGGACGTGATGACGAGGAGCGCGTCGCGCGCGCGCTCGAGCAGCGCGCGACGATCGACGCGGCGTTCCGCGATGCCCGCGCGTATCTCGAAGCCCGCTCCCACGACCCGGCGTTGGCGACCGACGTCCGAGCGCTGGCGCTCGCTCCGGCGCTGCGCGGCGAGGAACCCGTGCTGGTGCGCGCCGACAACGTCGAACAGATCCAGTCCGCGGTCACGTGGGCGGTCGGTCTGGGTCTGCGCGTCGTGATCCTCGGCGGAGAGGACGCGCTGCTGTGTCGCGATCTGTTGCGGATGCACGACGTCGGGATCATCGTCACGGGGACGCATCGCCTGCCCAAGCGTCGCGACGCCGCCGTGGACGAACCGTTCCGGCTGCCGGCCGAACTCGATGCTGCCGGCCTGCGTTGGTGCCTCGCGTCGAACAGCCCGTTCTACAACGAGCGCAACCTCCCCTACCACGCGGCGACCGCCGTCGCCTACGGTCTCGACCACGATGCGGCGCTCCGCGCGATCACTCTGTCGGCCGCCGAGCTGCTCGGCGTCGCCGACGAACTCGGCTCGCTGTCGGTCGGCAAGCGCGCGACGTTGCTGCTGACCGATGGCGACCCTCTCGAGTTCACCACCGAGATCCGGCGGGCGTTCGTCGAAGGGCGCGCGATCGACCTCGGGAGCAAGCACACGCGCCTGGCCGAGAAGTACCGCGAGAAGTACCGACAGCTCGGGATCGAGCGGAAATAGCCCCACCGACCCAGTGTCCCCGTGACAGGACACTGTCGTCCCAGGGCGCCGCCAGGCGCGATCCTCACTACCCCCCAAGCCCCCGCGGGAAAGGGATTTATGGCATCATGGTGCACGGCATCGAGATTGCACCACCATCCCCCGTCCTGAGGGAACGCCATGATCCGACTCCGACGACTCGCGCTTCTGTCCGCCGCCCTGATCGCCGTCTTCGCGCCGAGCCTCGACGCGCAGGTGCGATCGCAGCCGCGCTCGACTCCTCGCAGCAGCGCGCGACCGGCACCGCGGGTGCAGAGACCGAGCCCTGCGCCGCGTGTCCAGCGTTCGGCGCCGACTCCGGTGCAGCGGAGCACGCCGCGAGTCCAACGACCGACGCCGAGCCTCCAGCGGTCGGTTCCGCGACAGACCCGGACGGTCGCGCCGCGCATCCAGACGCCCGCGCCGCGTCCGTCGGTCCAGACCATGCCGCGCGCGACGGTGCAGCCGCGGGTCGCGACGCCACGGTCGGTGCCGCGCACCCGGATCTCGACGCCGACTCCTTCGGTCTCGAGTCGGAGCTACCGAACCACGACGCCGACGCCGAGCCGCACGCGGGTGACGACGCCCGCTCCCTCACGTGCCTCGACGATCCGCCGGTCGACCGACACGATCACGACGCCGAGCGCGACGCCGCGTACGAGTCGGTACAGCGCGAGCCCGACGATCCGCAAGTCGGGTGACGCAGTGCGCCGTGCCGTCGGCGGAGCCGTCGACACGAAGTCGACCAGCGCCTCGCGGCTGCGCATCCTCCACGACCGGGCGACGAGCCGCGCGAAGGCCACGCGCATCCAGCGCCGGGTCCAGACGAAATACGAGAAGGCGATCACGCCCAGGGCGAGCACATCGCAACCCCGCGCCACGAGTTCGACGCAACTCCGGCGCACCCCGGCGACTTCCTCGACCACAGCTCTCGCGAGCCGTCGCTATCCGGTCGCATCGGCGAAGTCGCCGGGCCTACGCGCGGCCGGCTCCGCGCCGCGCGCCGCCGCCCGGGTCGCGACGCGTTCCGCAGCCCTGGCGGGAGGCCAGCGCCTCACGCCCACGCTCGGCTCCCGCCGTGCCGGCGCGCCCAGCGCCTCGATCGTGCCGACGACGCACTACGCGGCACCGTCGAAGGCGGCGGTCTACGGCCACACGCACTGGGGCGGCCACTACGCGACGCTGTCGTTCGCGTTCGGCTTCGGTCACCGCGCGCGCTGGGGCTGCTACTCGTTCCCGTATCACTACTGCGCGACACTGCCGTCGTACTACGACCACTGCTGGTCTTCGTACGGCTACTACGGCCGCCACTTCGGTCTGAGCTACTACGGCTGCTTCTGGCCGCGCTGGAGCTTCTGCTGGAGCTTGCCGCTGTGGGGCTCGTACTGGCAGGATCCGTACGACCTGTACTACTCGCCGGGTCCGTCGTACGTCGTCGTGCGCGAATCGACGCCATCGGTCTCGGTCGCGAGTGCGGGTGGCGACGAACCGGCCGAGAGTCTCGCGGACGTCACGGCGCGACACCTCTCGCTCGGTGACTTCTACTTCGAGGAAGGTCGCTACGACGAGGCCGCGGAGAGCTACTTCCGTGCGCTCGCCTACGCGCCCGACGACGGGTCGATCCACTTCGTGATCGCCGATGCGTTGTTCGCGCAGGGCGACTACCACTTCGCGGCGCACATGATCCAGAAGGGGCTGCAACTCGATCCGACGCTCGTCAACGCGACGACCGACAAGCGCGAGTTCTACGGCGACCCGAAGGCGTTCGACGCGCAGCTCGCGACGCTGCGGAAGTACTTGACCGAGAAGCCGTACGACGCGGCCGCGCACGCGGTGCTCGGCTACAACCTCTGGTTCAGCGGTGATCGCGCCGCGGCCCGCAACGCGTTCGAACGGGTTCGCGAAATCGACCCGGCGAACCCGATCGCGACCGCGTTCCTCGACGATTTGGCAACGGTCGACGGACGCGCCGAATCGGCGGATGACGGTGTGAAGTAACGCGCCCGAATCCGGCGTGGCGCACGGCATCGGCGAGCGATAAAAACGCCGGTTCCACGACGGGTCGAAATCGCCGCGCGCGGTGGCGATTCCCCGTCCGAGCGACCCATGGCCCGCCGAATCGACACCTACCTGCGTGACCTCGTCTCCGAGGACAAGTTCGACTTCTACTCCGTCGTCCGCGACTTCTCCGACGCCGAGATCGAACCGAAACTGCTCGGCTGGGAACGGGCCCACGAACTCGTGCCCGAGAGTTGCATCAAGCAGATGGGCGAGATGGGCCTGTTCGGGCTGCCGATCGACGAGCAGTACGGTGGCCAGGGCGGTGACCACATCGACCTCGTGTTGATGGGCCTCGCGCTCAGCTACCACAGCCAGTCGGTCGCGATCACGCCCGGTGCCGCGATCTCGCTCGGCGCCAAGCCGCTCCAACTCTGCGGCACCGAGGAACAGAAGCGCGAACACCTGCCGGACCTTGCGGCCGGCAAGCGCATGTTCGTGTTCGGCCTCTCCGAACCGGGCCGCGGCTCCGACGCGGCGAACCCCGAAGTGACCGCAACGCGCGACGGCGGCGACTGGGTCATCAACGGCGAGAAGTGTTGGGCGACCAACGCGCGCTGGGGCAGCCACGTCGTCGTCCACGCGCTGACCGCGCCCGACAACCCGAACGGCAAGCGCTCGACCTGCTTCATCGTCCCGAAGGACGCGCCCGGCGTGTTCTACCAGGAGATGAGCGGCAAGAAGGTGTGGGAGCAGTCGAGCACCGGCTCGATCATGTTCGAGAACGTCAAGGTGCCGACGTCGGCGATCCTCGGCGAGGAGAACGGCGGGTTCAAGGTCATGGTGACGACGTTGAACGGCGGACGCTTGTTCATCGCCGCCCTCGCGCTCGGCTCGCTCGCGTTCGCGCTCGACAAGTGCCGCGTCTATGCGAACGAGCGGATCCAGTTCGCGAACAAGCCGATCGCCCGCTTCCAGCGTGTGCAGGACGTCCTGATCGACATGGACATCGCGCTCGAGCGCAACCTCACGTGGCTGATGCACTGCTGCAACCTCTACGTCGGCGGTCGCCTGAGT
>JAGQQZ010000196.1 GCA_020425915.1 Planctomycetota bacterium
CTCGTTGGCGATCGTGACCGCCCCGCGCGGCGGGATCCGAGCATTGACGCGCGCGATGAAGTACGAGTCCGGTCCACGCAGCGGTCCGTAGACCTGGCGCGGCTCCGCCTCGAAGAACAGGTAGTCGCCGACCGAGAACCCGGTCAGGAGATCGAGGAACTCGTTCTCGCGCAGGACCTGGCGGAGTTGGTTCATCGACTTCGAACCGAGCCGACCCTTCTCCTCGTCGTTCGCGTAGTACTCGCCGCGCTGGGCCAGGATCTGATCGAAGTCGGTGCCGTTCTCGATCGCCTTCATCGCCCGCTCGGCCCGCTTGCGCGCGTCCTCGACGCCGTTCGGCAACCAACCACCGGTCTTCTGGCTCCGGCCGAGGAACTGGATCACGTCGACCACGACCTGGCCGTTGCCGAAGAACGCCTTGTACTTCTCGGCGTGCTCCTCGAGCGCGGCGTCGGTGATCTCGTTCTCGATCATCTTCTCGAAGCTCCGCATCAGGCGCCAACGCTGGCGGAACGCCTCGAGGCTCGGGTAGCCCTTGAAGTTCACGGCGATCACCTCGGTCGTGAACGGGGTCGAGTCGTACTGCTGACGGTACTCGTCGAACAGCTGACGGAACTCGTCGTTGCTCAGGTACGCCCCGGCCTTGTCGAGCTCCTGCCGCAGCGCCTCGCGAATCGTCACTTCGGCGATCGCGCGCTCGACGTCCTGCGCGTAGAGGCCACGGCGAACGTGCTCGAACGCGTCCTCGGTCGACCAGGTCTGCTCGTTGACCTTCAGACAGATCTCCGGCGGGAGGCCATCGGACGGGTAGCGGATGTCGCTCCAGGACTTCAGCTGCTTCTGCACCCAGCCGCGGCAGAGCTGCAGCCAGAACGGCGGCAGTTCGCGCGCGTTGCCCTTGTCATCGATCGAGGCCTTGACCAGGTTCTCCCAGAAAGCCTTGCCGTCCCCACCCTGGGCCGACGCCATGATCGCCTCCTGGGTCACGACCGGCCATTCGGTCGCGGGCCCGGGGAAGAACACACGATCGAAGAGGATCGTCTGCTTCCGCATGTGCATGTAGCGCGCCTTGTCCATCCCGAACTGCACCCGGACGGCATCCCACAGCGACACGTCAGGGTTCTTCTTGGTGAACTCCGTGAGCAGGCCCGCGACGTCGCTCTCGATCTGGGAGTCGGCGACGACGAACTCGCTCGGGTCACGGCCCTCCTCGATCGCGATCTGCTTCTGTTCCTCGATGAAGAAGTCGGAGATGCGTGCCTCGATCTCCTTCGCACCGATCAAGTAGATCGCCTCCCGGCGAACCTCATCGGCCGGGATCGTTCGTCCGTTGACGGTCAGCTCCCCGAGCGACGCGACCCGCGCGTCCGCCAGCTTGGACTCGATCTCCGCGATCTGCTTGCGGATCGCTTCGGCTTCGTTCTCCTGCGCGAGCAGCGGACCAGAACAGAGGGCGACCAGCAGGCTCAGACCGGTCGATCGGGTAAGGAAGGGCATGTATCGGGTATCCGGGTGGGAACAGTGGAATCGGCGGCTTGGCCGGGCCGGAGAGATTAGCGGCACACCGCTGGATTTCGAGGCCGCCCGACAGAACGGGCCCGTCGGCCGAAACCTCCCCCGATTCCCGCGAACCGAAGCAGGCGGATTCCGCCGATCCGGCCGGGTTCCCGGATAATCCTGCTCCCCTCCTATCGCAACGGACACCCCCATGGCCTGGATCGAGACGGTTCCCCCCGAGGCTGCAGAAGGTCGACTCGCGCGCGTCTACCACAGTGCGGTTCGCCGTGCCGGCAAGGTCTTCGGCATCGTTCGACTGATGTCGCCGGACCCCAGGATCCTCGAGGCGTCGATGGGCCTCTACGCATCGACGACGACGGCCCCTGATTCCCCGCTGCCGCGGTGGTTCCGCGAACTCGTGGCGGTCGAGGTGTCGCGCGCGAACGCCTGCCTCTATTGAACCCGGGCCCACCAGACGGACCTCCGTGCCGAGGCTCCGGACGAACTCCGCGAAGCGCTGCTCTCGGACGAACCGCAGCAGGTGCTCGAACCGCGACTCGCAGCGTTGCTCGATTACGCCCGAAAGTTGACGACTTCGCCGTCGTCCTGCCGTCGCGAGGACGTCCAGTCGTTGCGCGACGCCGGGGCGACCGACTCCGAGATCCACGCTCTGGTCCAGGTCGCGGCGTACTTCAACTACATCAACCGCGTCGCGGATGCGCTCGGCGTCGACGCGGAGCCGGAACACGAGTGAGGACGACCTCCCACGTCGCCTCGCAACTGGCGCACTGCTAGCATACTCGGATGACGTACGAACCACGGACCATCGCGTTCGGCGCCGAACTCGTCCATCCGCCGATGCAGCTCAAGTCGGATCGAGTGCAACAGGTGCACGCCGAGCTGTTCAAGCAGAGCGACCTCGCCTACCAGAACTTCCAGGTCGCCAACGACGGAGTCCACCTCTCGAATCCGCCGACGACGCCGGGAAGCGTGTCGTCGGCGACGTTCGCCCCGGATCGCATCATCCTGCGCGAGGAGTTCCGACCTTGCACGGTCGAGGAGTTCGCAACGCGCGTCGTCAACGTCGTCGGACTCGCGCACCGCACGCTCGGGATCAAGTCGTGCCTCGCGCAGCAGTTCTGGACGCGTTCACTCGTGAACCCACGCCACCATACCGACAGCCGTGTGTTCGTCGCCGACCACATGCTCCAAGGCGGTCAGTCGGCGCTGGCCGACTTCGGTCGTCCGATGCACACGATCGGCTTGCGGATGACGTTCCCGCAGAGCGGGGAGCACAACAACTTGATCAACCTGCGGATCGAGCCCTGGCCGCAGGATCCTCGCTCGCTGTGGCTCGAGGTGGTCGGTCAGTTCACTTCCCAGATCGTCACCGAGAAGCTCGTCGACGTGAGCGAGTGCCTCTACGCGACCTATCGTTTCCTCACCGGCCCGACGTTCGCCTACGTCAGCCGATTCGACGTTCCTGCGTCGTGACCCGGTCGTGGACTCCGTCCCTGGCAAGCATCGTCCTGGTCGCCGTGTCGACCGGTTTCGTCGGCTGTCGGGGCGACGAGCAGGCAGCTGAGCACCGGGACGGCCCCTCGGCGCCGGACGCGATCCTCGAGTTCGACGGCGTCGCGATCCTACGTCGCGACGTCGAACGATGGATCCCCTACCTGGAGTCCTGGGATCCGCGTAGCGGTCCGAAGTCCCGAATGCGGGCCGCGCTCCGGCACGTCATTCCGATCGCGATGGCCCGCCGA
>JAGQQZ010000197.1 GCA_020425915.1 Planctomycetota bacterium
CGTGCGCACGGTGCTGACGTTCGGGTCGCTCGTCGTCGCGACGTTCCTCGTGTGCTTCCTCGCGTCGCTCGTGACGGCGCTCGAGGCGGGCGTCAGCGGGAACGAGGTGCGGCGCCTCTGGACGCAGACGGCCGTCAGCCTGTTCTCGTCGATGCCGCAGAGCTACCAGTCGAAGATCGAGTCCCTGCCCGAGGTGCAGGCGATCTCGAAGTTCCAGTGGTTCGGCGGCTACTACAAGGAGCAGAAGAACTTCTTTGGCCAGTTCGCGGTCGACCCGGAGCCGTTCCTCGAGCTCTACCCCGAGGTCGACCTCGCGAACGACGCGAACGGCGACCCGCTCGGGTCGTTCCGGGACTTCGTCGCCGACCGCCGCGGCTGCATCGTCGGCAAGGCGGTGTTCGACAAGTACGCCGAGAAGGAGGGCTGGGAGGTCGGCGGCACGCTGCCGATCATCGGCACGATCTTCCCCGGCAAGGACGGCGCAGCCTGGGAGTTCGTCATCAGCGCGGTGTTCGACGCGGAAGAGGCGAACGTCGACAAGAACAACATCTTCTTCCACTGGGACTACTTCGAGGAGACGCTGAAGGACGTCCGCGGCGAGGTGCCCGAGGTGGGCACGTTCGTGTTCGAGCCCGCGGAGGGCGCCGACCTCGACGCGGTGTGCGCGAGCGTCGACGCGCTGTTCGCCGGCGGACCGATGCGGACGCAGACGACGACCGAGTCCGAGTTCCAGCGCCAGTTCGTCGGCATGATCGGCAACCTGCCGCGCTTCATCGCGTTCCTCGGCTTCGGCGTGTTCGTCGCGATCGTGCTGGCGTGCGTCAACACGATGCTGATGGCGGCGCGCGAGCAGACGCACGACGTCGGCGTGCTGAAGGCGCTCGGCTTCAGCGACGGCCGCGTCTTCGGCCTGATGCTGACGCAGGGCATGCTGCTCTGCGGCGTCGGCGGCGGACTCGGACTCCTGATCGCGAAGGCGAGCGAGGCGGGCTTCCGCAAGTCGATCCAGATCTACTTCCCTGGCTACCAGATCGCGAACGAGACGCTCGTCGGAGCGGCGATCGCGATCGTGCTCGTCGGGCTCGTGTCCGGCGCGGTTCCGGCGTTCAACGCGCGGCGCATGTCACCGGTCGAAGCGCTCAGGGCGACGGTCTGACGGAGGCTCGATCATGCTCGTCCCGATCAACTACTCGTTCCGCAGCCTGTTCGTGCGCCGTTCGGCGACGCTGCTCACCGTGTTCGGCATCGCCGCGACGGTGGCGGTCCTCGCGGGCGTCCTCGCGCTGCAACAGGGCTTCGTCACGCTGTTCTCGGGCTCGGGCCGCGAGGACGTCGTCGTCTTCCTCCGCCCCGGCGCCAACGCGGAGGGCGAGAGCCAGTTCGCCCGCGACAAGGCGCAGATCGTCGTCAAGGGCACGCCGGAGATCGCGCTCGACGACGAGGGCCGACCGATGGCGTCGATGGAGTGCTACCTCGCGGTGCGGCTCGAACGCATCGGCGGGGGCGAGACGAACGTCCCGGTGCGCGGCGTCGAGCCCATGAGCTACGCGGTGCAGGGCGACCACGTGCGCCTCGTCGACGGTCGCTGGCCGCAGCCCGGCGCCGACGAGGTCGCGGTCGGTGCGAAGCTCGTCGACCGCATCCTGAACTGCCGCATGGGCGACGTGGTGCAGCTCAACCTCTCCCCCATGCGCGTCGTCGGTGTGTTCGAGAGCGACGGTCCGTACGCATCGGAGATCTGGGGCGACAACGACCGCATTCTCGAGGCGCTCGAGCGACCGAACCCGAACCGCGTGATCGCGCGCGTGGCTCCGGGGACCGACGTCGCGGCGCTGGCGGAACGACTGAAGTCGGACCCGCAGGCACCGGCGAAGGTGCAGACCGAGCGCGAGTACCTGACGAACCAGACCGGCGCGCTGTCGTCCTTCCTGTTGTTCCTCGGCAGCTTCATGGCGCTCGTCATGGGCACCGCCGCCGTGTTCACCGCGACGAACACGATGCTCTCCGCGGTGTCCGCGCGGACGCACGAGATCGGGATCCTGCTGTCCGTGGGCTACCGCCCCGGGCCGATCTTCCTCGCGTTCCTCCTCGAGGCGTTGGTGCTGGGTCTGCTCGGAGGCGTCGCGGGTTGCCTGCTCGTCCTCCCCGTCAACGGCATCGAGACGGGCACGACGAACTTCAACACCTTCACCGAGATCGGCTTCGCCTTCCGCATCA
>JAGQQZ010000198.1 GCA_020425915.1 Planctomycetota bacterium
CGACTTCTACGCCAGCGCCCTCGAGCACGATGCCGAAGCCGAAGGCCAAGCAGGGTCGACGCCTCGCCGACACGCCGCCCGCCCGACCGAAGCCGGCCGCGGCGCCTTCTCGTGCGCCCGCACCCGCCTCCGGCATCTACCCGCGCGTCGAGATCGAAGAAGTCTCGACGAACTCGCAGCCGGCGAGTCGTCAGGGTCTTCCTGCTGACATCGCGAACATCGCCGGCGCGTGCGTCGTCAGCGGTGAAGCGCGCGAGCGCGCCGGCGCCGCTGCTCGCGGCTCGTCGATCCACCGACGCCGCTGACGGCTCGCCGCCCGGTGGACGAGTTCATTCGTCCACCGGTGCCGGCTCGAGACCGATCCGCCGCAGCCACGCGATCGCCAGGTAGCAGAACGGCGTGTCGAGCGCGGCCATCATGAGCTTGAACGTCCAGCCGTCGACGATCCAGCTCCACATCGTCCCGTAGTCGACGTCCCACAGGAACAGGACGTGGATCACGAGCACCGTGTCGACGAACTGGGAGAGCATGGTCGACGCGTTGTTGCGTAGCCAGAGGTGACGGCCAGCGGTCTTGCGCTTCCAGAAGTGGAAGATGCGGATGTCGACGAGCTGCGCGACGAGATAGGCCGTCATCGACGCGGCGATGATCCGCCAGGCGTTCTGGAACACGTGCAGATACGTCTCGTCGTCGACCTTGGAGTCCTCGATCGCCGGGAACGCCGCCCCGAGCGCGAGCATCGCCAGCACGAACAGGGACGCCGCGAAACCGACGAACACGACCTGGTTCGCTCGCCGCTTGCCGTAGACCTCCGATAGCACGTCCGTCACGAGGAACGTGACCGGGTACGGCAGCACTCCGGCGGACAGTACGAACGGCTTCGAGAACCCGAGGAAGCCGAGGTCGACGGTCACGAACTTGTTCGCGATCAGGTTGCAGGTCACGAGCGCCGCGACGAACAGCGCGACGAGCAGCAAGAACGTCCGTTCGCCGGGTCTCGGTTCGTCGAGCATCGCCCTCGGTGTAGCGGATCCACGTTCTCGGGCAAAGCGACATCGCCCGAGGCGACAACGCCGCGGACCGGCGCTATCCTCGCCTGCCCTCCCGAACCCGAAACTCCGACTTCCGACCCTCATGCGAGACAAGGTTCTGATCGCCAACGGCCAAGGCTTCTGGGGCGACTCCATCCTCGGCCCGGTGCGACTCGTGCGCGAAGGCCCGCTCGACTACCTCGCCCTCGACTACCTGGCCGAGGTGACGATGAGCATCATGCAGAAGCTCAAGGGTCGGAACCCGAAGGCCGGCTACGCGACGGACTTCGTCGCGATGCTCGACCGGATCCTGCCCGAGGCGGCGGAGAAGGGAATCAAGATCATCGCCAACGCCGGCGGCGTGAACCCCGGTGCCTGCCTCGAAGCCGTCATGGACCTCGCGCGCAAGAAGGGCGTCAAGGGACTCAAGGTCGGCATCATCGAGGGCGACGACATCCTGCACCGGATCGACGAACTGCTCGCGTCCGGTGAGGAGCTGAAGAACCTCGACGACGGTCGACCGCTGACCGAGATCGCCGACCGCATCTCGAGCGCGAACGTCTACATCGGTGCACCCGCGGTCGCGGAGTGCCTCGCGCAGGGCGCCGACATCGTGATCGGTGGCCGCATCACCGACCCCGCGCTCGTCGCCGGTCCTTTGATGCACGAATTCGGCTGGAGCCCGGACGCCTACGACGAACTCGCGGCGGCGACCGTCGCCGGCCACATCGTCGAGTGCGGCGCGCAGTGCACCGGCGGCAACTTCACGGCGTGGCGCGACATCGAGGACTTCGTCAAGATCGGCTACCCGGTCATCGAAGCCCACTCCGACGGCACGTTCTACGTGACCAAGCACGCCGACACGGGCGGCCTCGTCGACCGACGCACGGTGATCCATCAGCTGCTGTACGAGATGGGCGATCCCGAGCGCTACCTCGGACCCGACTGCACGGCCGACTTCACGAGCGCCGTCATCGAGGAGGACGGACCGAACCGCGTCAAGGTCAGCGGCGTCAGGGGCACGGCGCCGACCGACACCTTCAAGGCCTCGATCAGCTACCACGACGGCTACAAGGCGAGCGGCCAACTCACGGTATCCGGCCCCGAGGCGTTGGCGAAGGCCAAGCTCTGCGCCGACATCGTGTTCGGACGACTGGCACTCGACGGTGTGACGTTCGACGACGACCAACGCTGCGTCGAGTTCGTCGGCAGCGGCGTGTGCCACGCCGGGATCGTCGACGAGGTCGACCCGCCCGAAGTCGTGCTGCGAATCGGCGTCAAGGACAAGGACAAGGCGAAGGTCGACCGCTTCGGCATGGAGATCGTGCCGCTCGTGACCAGCGGTCCACCGGGCGTGACCGGGTTCGCCGGTGGCCGCCCGAAGGCGACCGACATCATCAGCTACTGGCCGGCGCTGATCGACAAGCGCAAGGTCACGACCGACGTGCGCGTGGAGACCGTGTGATGGCGAAGATCAAACTGGCAGACATCGCGCAGGCGCGATCCGGCGACAAGGGTGACGGCAGCAACGTCGGCATCTTCGTGCACAACCAGGCCGACTACGACTGGCTGCGCGAGGTGCTGACGCCGGCGCGCGTGAAGGAACACTTCAAGGCCATCTGCTTCGGCGACGTCGTGCGCTACGAGGCGCCGAACATGCTCGCGCTGAACTTCATCCTGCACGACAGCCTCGGCGGGGGCGGCAGCGAGAGCCTGAAGACCGACGCCCAGGGCAAGACCCACGGGCTCGCGTTGCTCGAGATGGAGATCGAGCGCTGAGTTCCCCGACGGTGGAGCGACTGCGGGCGCAGGCGAAGGCACGCCCGCGCCGCGTCGTCCTGCCGGAGGTCGAGGACTCGCGCACCGAACTCGCACGGCGTCTGATCGAGCAGGACGGCCTCGCCGAAGTCGTGTGGGTCGAGGACCCAACGCGCGACACCCGGTTCGACGAGGTCGCGTCGCACATCTTCGCACGCCGTCGACACAAGGGCGTCGACGAAGCCAAGGCCACAGCGCTCGCGAGCGACCCGCTCTACTTCGCGGCCAGTCTGGTCGGAATCGGTCACGCGGACGCCAGCGTCGCCGGCGCGGCACACGCGACGGCGGACGTGATCCGTGC
Source organism: Planctomycetota bacterium (assembly GCA_020425915.1). GTDB lineage: Bacteria > Planctomycetota > UBA1135 > UBA1135 > UBA2386 > JAGQQZ01. Next base: position 3,151 of record JAGQQZ010000198.1, read on the forward strand.
AGGCATCCACTGCGTCGGCACCGCGCCCGACTCGCCACTCGTGTCGTCGTTCTTCCTGTTCGTGCGCGACGCGGAAACCCTGAGCTACGCCGACTGCGGCGTCGTCCCCGATCCCGACCCGGACCAACTCGCGGCGATCGCGTTCGCGACCGCGAGAAACCACGAGAAGCTGACCGGTGAGACGGCGCGGGTCGCGTTCCTCTCGTTCTCGACCAAGGGCAGCGCCGACCACCCCCGCGTCGACAAGGTCCGCGCCGCGCTCGCACGCTTCCGCGCACAACACCCCCGCATCGCCGCCGACGGCGAACTCCAGTTCGACGCCGCCTACGTCGAGTCCGTCGCCGAACGCAAGGCACCCGACTCCGAGGTCGCCGGCTCGGCGAACGTGTTCATCTTCCCCGACCTCGACGCCGGCAACATCGCCTACAAGATCACCGAGCGACTCGGCGGCTTCCGCGCCTTCGGCCCACTGATCCAGGGGCTGGCGCGGCCTTGCTTGGACTTGTCGCGAGGATGCACGCCGGAGGACATCGTCGAAGTCGCGGTCATCGCGTCGGCGATGGCGGAGTGACGCTCACTCGAGCCAAGCGACTTCGGACGTGACACCCACCGAGACTGCGGTCGATCCCACCTTCTCGACCGCATCCGATCCGTCGGCGGGCCAGAACCGCAGTCGCCATCGCACGATCCCCGGCGGTCGAATGATCTTGCCGCTGTGCTGCTCGATCGGTCGCCAACCGCCCGCAGCATCCTGGATCTCGACCTCGAGCGTGCCTCTCGTCGCTCGGTCGGTCGGCGCCGCGAATCGAATCGCGCCGGATCGTACCGGCCGGATCGTCACGCACTTCTCGCCGCGCGGTTCCACGGTGAAGCACACTTCGCCGAAGTAGTCGCTTCGGGCGAGGTGTAGAGACAGCGGCACATTCGGCGTGACCCGAGTCATTCGGAACGACTCGCACTTCCCGACGCGAAACATGCCGGTGTTGGGTGTGAGCGGCAGTGCTTCGCCGCGATCGTCGACCGCGAACGAAGCTTCGTGTGACGGACGCAACAGCACGAGCATGGTGCCGAGCGACGCCGTTTCGTCCGAAGTCAATCCGCTCGTGTCGAGCGAGCACACGACGGTCGCCGGGCGCCAGAGTTCCAGTCTCTCCGGCTCGGCCTTCTGCTGAATGACTTCGATCACTCGATCTGCGCAGCGGCCGTCGACCGCGCGGACGATCAGTCGGTAGCGTCCCGGGCGAAGCCCGGCGGCCGTCACGTCACCGAACGAAATGCTCGGACGCGGTTCCGGAACACGGTCGTCACGCGACAATCCGCGCAGGCGCCACAAGGCGACGTCGCCCGGCGGCGCGGGCTCGCCTGTCTCGCCGTCGACGATCTCGACGCGAAGGTCGACGAGATCGCCATCGAACCGATGCAGCGTGACGATGTGCGCATCACGATCGACCACCGCCCGATCGGTGACCGTTTCCCACCGTGCCGCCGGCGCAGGCGGCGAGACCCAGAGGTCGTCATGACTGGCAACGGCATCCGGGAACGCGAATCGACCGTCGTCGCCGGTCCGCTCCGATTCGCCGTGGTAGTGCGTACCGCCGCGCTCGCCGAGCATGACTTCGACTCCCCCGACGGGATTCCCGTGTTGATCCACGACGCGACCGCGCAACGGATCGCGCCGTTCGACGACGATGTCTTGCTCGACGATGTCACTCCCGTCGGGAACCGGAACGTGCACGAACGCACGCGGATGATCCGGCCCCTCGACGAGCAACTGCGCAGATCCAGTGTGCGGGTACGGTCCCAGCGCGTACGCACCATCCTCACCGGAGACACACGACACC
>JAGQQZ010000199.1 GCA_020425915.1 Planctomycetota bacterium
ACCTTCGCGCCGGTCGCCGTAGGCGATCGGCCGGCGCGAAGGTGACGGGGCAAACGAGGGGAGCCCCCACGTCTTGCCTTTGATCCCGAGCGCTCGCGAGCCGAGCAAACCCGCCCCGACCAGCGTCCGAACCCGAGCCGAGGTCCTCCCAAGACCCCGGCTCTCCGACGGCCCGAATCAATACAACCCGATCGTCAACGCCTCCGACAGGTTCTCCGTCGGCCCCAGATCCCGATGGTAGAACTGGAAGTTCCACCGCGTGAACGGATCGAACGGCAGCGTTCCGCCTGCCGGAACCGACAGGTCCACCGTGTAGTCGACGCCACCCGAAGCGCCGACGAACACACCCGGGAACCGGAACAGCGGGTTGCCGAGGTAGTTGATTCCCGACCCGATCACGACCGGATTCGGACGCTGCTTCGGCGACATGATCATGTAACCGAACGCTCCGACCGGCAGGTTGCGGAACTCGATCGTCAACGAGTTCGCCGCAGCGGCCTGCGATCCGCGTCCGGTCGCGGTGCCCACGTTGCCGGTGCTGTTCGGCACGCCCGGACCGAATACCGCGCCGATCTCGACATTGCCGGAGAACGCGACCGTCACGTCCGATGAGCTGCCGTTGCTGTCGGCGGCGACGAAGTCCGGAATCCCGTCGTTGTCCAGGTCACCGCCACCGGCGACTTGGATGCCGAAGTGGTTCGCGGCCGGCGAGAAGAACTGCTTGATCGTCGTGCCTGTGGCGCCCGAGACCAGGCGGACGACTCCGGTGTTGGCTCCAGGTGGGATCACGTTCAGCTGCGGCCAGGTGCCGACGCCGGGGAGCGCGTCGGGATTGTCGTTGTCATCGGGATCGGTTCGTTCGGTCAGGTAGTTGCCCACGATGAAGTCGGGGGCGCCGTCGCCATCGATGTCGCCAGTGCTCGAGATCGAGAATCCGAACGCATCGGACGTCGACTGCGTGCCGCCGGCTTGCCGGTGGTCGTCTGCTTGGAGCGTGTAGAGCGTCATCGCTGGCGTGAGGAGCGTCGTTCCCCCGGTCGGCGTGATCGAGTTCAGGCCGGCGCCGGAGACGACGAAGACCGTGCCTTGCGACACGTCGGCGATCGCGATGTCGTCGAACCCGTCCGAGTCGACGTCGCCGAGGTTCTGGATCGTCGCTCCGAAGTCGATCATCGATCCCTCTACGAGATTGAACAGCATCGTGCCGCTCGCGCCGTCGAACACATCGACGCCCGCGAAGGCAGTGCCGATTGCGTACTCAGCGGTGCCGTCCCCGTTGAAGTCACCGAGTGACTCGACCGAGACTCCGACCGGGTGGACCCGGTGCGGGGTGGATCCTCCGAACGTGAGGGTTTCGACCGAGAAGATCTGCAGGTTGGGCGAAGTGAACTGGGTGACGGCGACATCGGGGAACCCGTCACCCTGAAGGTCGCCGAGCATGCGAACGCCCGTGACGTTGTTCGCAAAGAATTGTCCCGTGATCGGTGCCGCGCCCTGCGGCGTGCCCGCCAGGAAGACGAGTACTTCGCCGATGCTCGTCATCTGCGATCCGACGATGACGTCGTCGACGCCGTTCTGATCCCAGTCGACCCGGTCGACGCTGAAGGCCTGTGTCGCGTGGGTCGCGAGCAAGGTGCCGTTGCCGTCGACGATCCGGAGCGTGCTGTTGTCACAGATCGCGACATCGTCGGTCCCGTTGCCGTTGTAGTCCGCCAGGACGGCGAGCGACTTGGCGGGGAACGGCATCGTGAAGCCCGTGTTCGACCAGAGCGGTGCCTGCTGCGCGTGAAGTGCGCTCGGTACGGCGACCAGGATGGGGATGAGGAGGGAGTGCTTGCTCATGAGGATCTCTCTTGGAGTCGATGTGTCTCGGACTCGGGTCCGTCGACTCGGGCGTGGTCGAGAAATCCCCACGGGATCGCGAATTCGCGCTCCACGATCGACCGGTCACTGGATTCCGCGAGGCAGCCTGGCCTCGCAGTGGACCGACGTGCGTCGGTCGACTGCGCGCTTCCGGCCGCGCGAGGAGCGGCCAGGCCGGAAACGCGATTTCGCGCGCTACTCGCCGCTGCTCGTGAGTTCCGCGACGATCCGGTCCGCGTCGTAGATCTTCTTCAACGCTTCCATGATCGCATCGACGTGAACGCTGACCGACCGCGGGACGTCGCCTCGATACACGTACCGATTCGGCAGCATCTCGATGTTCCCGTCGAACACGAGTCCGACGACCTCGAGGTCGGTGTTCACGAGTGGGCTACCGGAGTTGCCACCGATGATGTCGTTCGTGCTCACGAGGTCGACCGCCTTGTTCATGTCGATGCGGTCCTTTCGATCCATCCAGACCTGCGGCAGGTTGAACGGGTACTCGTTGTCGAACTCGGTGTTGCGCGCGTAGAGCCCGAAGAACGTCGTCCGATACGGCGCGACCGAACCGTTGTAGGGGTAGCCCTTGACGATGCCGTCGCTGAAGCGGAGCGTCAGCGTCGCGTCGGGGCTGACCTGCGTGCCGTAGACCGCGAACAGCGCGCGGCCGATGCGAGAGCCCTGGGCTTCTTCGATCGCGGCGACGGCTTGATCCTCGGCCTCGTTGCGTTCCATCAGCGGGAGGAGTTGCCGCGCGATCGTGATCGCGATGTCGTCGCTGTTCGCGATCGCATCGTCGCCCCCTTCGAGGATGGCTTCGACGAACGCGGCGTCACCGACGCGGCTGGTCTCGAGGGCGTCGGCGAGTTCCGCCGGCTCGAGGTCGCCGAACGCGGAGAGTTCGTCGTCGGACAGCCACTCGTGGGCGCGCTCCAGGTGATCGATGAAGTCGGCGCGTTGCACCGGCGAGACCTGGTAGTCGGCGGCTTCGAGCGCCGTGTCCTTCTGGCCGCGGACGATGCGGACGGCCTGCGCCAGCGCCGGGTGGCCCGCGGTGTTCTGGAAGCGGCGGAGCGGC
>JAGQQZ010000200.1 GCA_020425915.1 Planctomycetota bacterium
AATGGCGATCGCCGCGACCTTCATGAAGTGCTGCCGCCCCTCGTACGCCCGCGGATCCTGCTGCGCAAGCCGCGCGTACGCCTCATGAACCAGCGCGGTCGGGTTCAGCGTGCGCGCTGCCGCGTCACCGCGGTACATCCGCCGCGCGAGCGCCCGGAGCTCGTCGTAGATGTGCGGCAGCAACCGATCGAGCGCGGTTTCGTCGCCATTCGCGAGGTCGGCGAGGCAGGCGGAGACTTGGTCGAGCGAGTCCGTCATCGCGTAGGGGCGCGAGCATAGACGAACCGACACGCGCGGTCCCGAAACGAAACAGTTCACCGCCTCGATCGAGGCAGCGGCTGGTGCGAACGCGGAGCAGATCATCGTCGGATCCCGTCTCAGAGCGCCGTCGTGACGCGCGCGCCGCGCGTCAGACCGACGCCGAGCGCGTTCAGGCTCGGACGTCCGGGTCGCCGACGTAGGTGTGGTTGATCTTCGGCTCGACCGCGACGTCGACGATCGTCGTGCCGCTCGCGACCACGATCTCGTCGAACACCGTGTGGTCGTCGATCGGAACGCCCGGGTTGCTGGTGTAGGTCTGGGCCGTCACCGTGCCGGCGATGAGCGCGGCCAGGGTGGCGAGAGAGGAGCGTGCGCTGATCGCGTTCATCGTGGCTTCCTGCGATTTCGGGCGTCTGGCCCGGGGTCTCGTGTTCACCGGCAACGACGGAAACGGATTGGCGCAGCTGCAGCGGTTTCCGACGAATGCCGCCGCCGCACACCTGGTCGTTTCGAACGGTTGCCCAGCTCACGGCGCATCCCGAGAATCGCCCTCCATGGCACGCATCCTGTTCGTTTCGCTGTCCCTCCCCCTCCTGACCGCCTGCACCGGACTCGGCGGTCCAGGCCTCGTCGATCTCTACGACCGCGCCAAACCCGACGGCATCATCGAGATCGAGGCCGATCGCAACGGCACGATCCACGAGATGGAGGCCGACATCCCGATCGCCGACCTGCCGCCCGCGATCCGCGACGCGGCCCTCGCGATGAAGCCCGGCGGCACGATCACCGGCGCCGAGCGCGAACTGAAGTCCGCCGGCCCGGGCTGGGAAGTCAAGCTCACCCACGAAGGCCGCGCCTGGGAGATCGTCATGGACGACGCCGGCAACGTGCTCGAGACCGAGAAGGAACTACGCCGTGACGAAGCCCCCGCCGCCGTCCTGTCCGCCGCGGATGCAGCGATCCCCGGCGGCACCTTCAAGAGCATCGAGCGCATCGAACACGGGACGGGCGTCGAGTACCACGTGAAGAAGATGCGCGACGGCGCGAGCTACAAGATCGTGCTCGACGAAGCCGGCCACGTGATGCGCAAGGCGCGCGAGGCGCGGGCGGAGATCGAGATTCCGTTGCGGTGATGACGACCTCGGTCGGGCAGTGGCGCACTCGAATCGGGCGCTGACGGTCACGCCTCGCGACTTCGAGAATCATGCCTCGAGGTAGAGAGTCACCACCCATAGACTACGTGGCGTGGCTGACGCGAGGATCGAGGAGACACTCCACTTCGACGAGCACGTCGTCTGCCGGGCCGTCCGCGATCACGTCGACGTGGAGACGCGATTCCTTGCTCGATCCCTACTCGAGGCATCGACGGAACAGCGCGCTGCGGTGTTTCTCGCGGCAACGATCGGACGCGACCACCTGCGCGCGCGCTTCCCGGGCCGTGCCCTGAAGTTCGAGTGGCACGAGAAACCGACAGACCCCCACGTCGCTCGCGTCCGAATATCCGTCGAGCCTCCCAACGTTGCCGGCGCCCCTCACTCGGGCGCGCTCATCCGAGGCGAAGACGACGAGCTGCTTGGTCACCTGGCAAGCTGCTTCCCCGAAGCGGTCCAAGTCGACGTCGCAGTGGCATTCGTTCTGGATCGCGGGATGAGCTTGCTGCGCCCTTACCTGGAAGACGTTCTCGACCGCGGCGACCGCGTTCGTTGGATCACCGGGGACTACTTCGGAGTCACCGAACCAAACAGCCTTCAGCAACTGCTGGATCTCGACGGGTCGTGCGAATCCCACGTGTTCGAGTCCTCGGGCACGAGCTTCCACCCGAAGTCCTACGTGTTTCACTTCCGCGACGGCGACGGCGTAGCGTTCGTCGGCAGCTCCAACGTTTCCGCCTCGGCGCTGGGCAATGGAGTGGAGTGGAACTACCGAATCTTGCGTTCCCGCGACGATTCTGGTTTCGACGCCGTATGCAGTGGCTTCGAGCGACTCCTACGTCATCCGCGCACGAAGCCGCTGACGCGAAAGTGGATCGAGGCCTATCGCGAGACGCGCAAGCCTGTTCCTCCTCGTCCGACGGGTGTGACACCTGAGGAACAGCCGCCGCCTGCTCCACACCCGATCCAGGAGGAAGCGCTCGCCGCACTGCGTGAGAGCCGAGAGCGCGGGGACGAGGCCGGCCTCGTCGTGCTCGCCACAGGCCTCGGAAAGACCTGGTTGAGCGCATTCGATTCCAGCGAGTTCGATCGAGTTCTCTTCGTGGCGCACCGAGAGGAGATCCTCGATCAAGCAAGGAAGACGTTTCGAAGGATCCGGCCGTCCGCGAACCTGGGTCTGTTCACGGGGTCGAACAAGTCTCCGAGCGCCGATGTCGTCTTCGCGTCGGTCCAGACCCTCGGCAAGTCGCAACACCTCCGCGGCTTCTCGCCCGACGAGTTCGACTACATCATCGTCGACGAGTTCCACCACGCCGCCGCGCGCACCTACGGCTCCTTGCTCGAGCACTTCACGCCCCGCTTCCTGCTGGGCCTGACCGCGACCCCCGAGCGCACGGACGGGGCCGACTTGCTCTCGTTGTGCGGAAACAACCTCGTGTTTCACTGTGGCCTCGCGGAAGGCATCGATCGGGGCGAACTCTGCCCGTTCGACTACCACGGAGTCCCTGACGATGTCGACTACGAGCAGATCCCGTGGCGTAGCCGACACTTCGACGAAGAGGCGCTCACCGCGCAACTCGCAACCCAACAGCGCGCCCAGAACGCCCTCGAACAACACGAGAAATACGGCGGTCTCCGCACACTCGGCTTCTGCGCCTCCCAGCGACACGCCGACTTCATGGCGACGTTCTTCACCGAGAACGGTCGTCGCGCTGTAGCCGTCCACTCGGGCGAGACGAGCGCACCACGCGCCAACTCACTCGACGCCCTGCGGCGAGGCGATCTCGACGTCGTGTTCAGCGTCGACATGTTCAACGAAGGGGTCGACGTCCCTGCGATCGACACAGTGATGATGCTGCGCCCGACAGAATCTCGCATCCTCTGGCTCCAACAACTCGGCCGCGGGCTGCGGAAGTCGACGGCGAAGAACCGCCTTCGCGTGATCGACTACATCGGCAACCACCGTTCGTTCCTCGACAAGCCTCGAGCACTGCTCGGCGCATTGCTCGGAATCGGCGAATCACAC
>JAGQQZ010000201.1 GCA_020425915.1 Planctomycetota bacterium
CGGATAGCCCCGCTCGTAGCCCGCGAGCAGATCATCCGGCCCTCGGCGCAGTCCGGTCGATCCGACGAACGTCAGGTCGGCGTCGTCCCAGTACGTCCGGACGAACCCGCGAAGGTCGCCGCGGTTCCAGCAAGCGGCCTGCTCGGCGAGAACACTCTCGACCTGCTCCCTGCCGGGTCCGGGCGACCGGCAGGCGGCGGTGGCGAGAGCGAGAACGGCGAACGCGGTGGTGCGGCGGAGCATCCCGCCATTGTGTTGCCGCTACGTTCGGTTCGCTACTGTGGCGCGAACACGGCGAGCTCCTCGATTGCGAAACGACGGCAGGCATCCTGCATCTCGCGGAGTTCCTTCTCGCGAGCGAGTCGCAGCCCCCAGGCCTCGCTCTCGCGATCGGTGACGCGTCGGTCGATGTCTTCGATCATCGAGTCACGGTCCGCGCGGGCGAGGAGCTTCGCGATCGCTTCGAGGGAATCCTCATGCTCGGGGAACAGCACGTGGAAGCGCGGGACGAGTCGGGCGTACATCGCGTCCATGCTCGGTTCGACGCGCACGAACGCCGCGGCCGCGGCCTCGCGTAGCGTGCGGTGTCGACGATAGTCGAGCGCGGCCTTCCGGATCGCGGCGTAGAGGTCGTCACGCGGCTTGCCGCTGAGAGGCGAATGCAGCTTGGTCTGGCCGAGCACTTCGTGGGCGAACGGGACGGCGTCGACGTCCGGCACCTTGACCTGTTCCCCCGAGTACCAGGCATCGTACAGCGTGATGCCGGGGTAGGTGTTGGCGTCGAGGTCGGCGTACGTGTGGCCGAACCACGCGGCCACCTTGCGCATGTCCGCGGTGTCGAGCCTCGCGAGCACTTGCGCGACGGCGTGGTCCGTGTCGGGCGGGTAGCCGTGGAGCAGATTCTCGAATACCTCCGCGTAGTCCAGCGGGACTTCGTCGGCGACGATCCGGCCTCGACACCAGTCGTATCGCACGCGCGCGCGCAGGTCGCCGAGCAGCGGTGTGCGCGCGAATCGTCGGGCGGCGGCCGAGTAGAGGTCGCTCGCACGTGGCAGTTCGTGGCGCGCGGGTGCGACGCCCGCTGCCCAGCGGGCGGGGTCGAACGTCGGTGCGGGTTCGGCCTCGGGAAGTTCGTCCGCGACGAGTCGCAGCTCGCGAATACGGCGGAATGCCGGGCTCTCGGCGACGAGACGCGCGCTCACCCGAGAGATCACGATGGCCCGCTGCATCGATCGAAGCCCGCGGAAGCGGGCGATCACTGCATCGTCGGAGGCGACGGCTGCTTCGCCCTGCGGTAGCATCGCGCAGAGCGTGGCGACCATGAGTGTGCTCAACATCGAGTTCTGGACTCCTTCGGGGATCGACTTCACCACAGCGCGACCGCGCTGTCGAGCGTCGCGGTTCCCGGACGACGCCGAGACCCGCACTTTCTTCCTGGCGGTGCCGAGATCCGGAGTCGAGTCGTGACGCTCGCGAGCGACTGGAACGGTGAGACCGGCGAGCGCTGGGTGCGAAACCAGGAGGACCTCGATGCCTGGCTCCGACCGATCGGAGCGCTCGCGATCGAGCGTCTGGGTGACGTGAGTGGTCGGACCGTGCTCGATGTCGGTTGCGGTTGCGGCGCGACGCTGATCGACCTCGCGGAAGCCGTCGGGCCCACCGGATCGGTGCTCGGTATCGACGTCTCGCGTTCGATGGTCGAACGCGCGCGTGCGCGGGTGACGCACTTACCGGCGGTCGAGGTCGTGCTCGGGGATGCCCAGAAGTACGACTTCGGCGCCCGACGGTTCGATGCCGTCATGTCGCGATTCGGCGTGATGTTCTTCGACGACACGGTCGCCGGACTCGGCCATCTCGCGTCCTTCCTCGCACCGGGCGGGCTCATGAGCTTCGTCTGTTGGCAAGGTCTCGAGCACAACGAGTGGGCGAGCGTGCCGATCGCGGTCGCGAACGAGATCCTCGGTCCGCCCGAGCCGAAGCCGCCGGGAGAACCCGGGCCGTTCCGTTTCGCCGACGACGCGGAAATGCGTGCGACGCTCGAGCGAGCAGGACTCGTCGACGTGAGGATCGACGGGGTCGTCGATTCCCGGCCGGCTGGTGACGTCGAGCACGTGGTCGAGGTCTTCGGTCGGCAGGTCGGGCCGGTGTCGCGTCGGATCCACGACGTCGATGACGAGCTGCGTCACGCCGTGCTCGGCTCGCTTCGGACCACGCTCACGGCGCGTGCCGTCGACGGGATGGTCGCCTTCTCCACGGCGGTGTGGTGCGTGACGGCGCGATCCCGGTGACGAACGCCGGTCGATTCTCTGAACCGAAACCGCGAATGCGAATCCGTGAACCGGACCCGTCGAGCAAGAAGCCCGGTCGCGTCGTGGTCGCTCGCGGGCGCAACCCGATGTCGATTCGAGCCTCAGCTGCGTGATTTTTTCGGATGCGAGGGAAACCTCGTAGTGGGTCGGGTCTAGAGCGGGGTGCTTCGGGTCGGACGTTTCGTCCGCCCTCGTTGCGCTTCACGCGAAAGGCTTTCCACCAAGGAGTCCGAGACAACGGTGTCGACGACTCCGGGGGCGAGGTGGGAAGCCTTCGTTTTTTAACCCGGGCCCGACGGCGTCACTCGTGGCGCAACGCTTCCACCGGGTCCATCGCGGCAGCGCGCCAAGCCGGGTAGAGCCCGAACGCGACACCGACGGCCGCGGAGATCCCGAACGCGAGCAGTACGTGGTCGAGTCGCACGATCGTCCGCTGTTGGCCCAGCGCCTCGATGAGTTCGGGGATCACCAGACCGAGGCCGACGCCGGTGATGCCACCGATCGCGCTGAGCACGACGGTCTCGACCAGGAACTGGGAGACGATGTGTCGCCGTTTCGCGCCGAGGGCGCGCCGGATCCCGATCTCCCGGGTTCGTTCGGTGACGGTGGCGAGCATGACGTTCATGATCCCGATGCCGCCCACGAGCAGCGAGATGACGGCGATCGAACCGAGCACGATGTTGAAGATCCGCTTGCTGGCCTCGGCTTCGCGTAGCAGCTCGAGTGGCACCTCGATCTGCACGTCACCCTCGGCGTTCAGGTCCTCGTTGCGCTCGATCTCGAGCATCGTGCGCAGCACGGCGGCGGTCGGTTCGACGTCTTCGATCGAGGTGAGCTTGAGCTTGATCTCGTTGAGCTCGACGTGCTCGCGTGAGCGCGAGCCCGCGCTGCGCTGCTCGCGCGTGTCACCGAAGCGACGCCGCGACGTCTTCATCGGGATGAACGCGCAGCTGTCGAGCGAGGGGCCGACACTGCCGCTCTGGCGTCCCAGGTACTCGAGGACCCCGACGACCGTGTAGCGGTCCGACTCCGAACTGCCGGCGCTGACCTCGACCGATTGCCCGAGCGGATCCTCGAGTGGGAACAGTGCCTGCGCGGCGTTCGCACCGAGCACGATGACGTTGCGGACCCGATCGTCGTCGACCTGGGTCAGCCATCGCCCCTCCTCGACCTGCATGTTGACGATGCGTAGGTAGTCCGGAGTCGTGCCGATGATCGTCGTGTTCATCCAATGTGACCCGACCCGGAGCGACGCGGCATCGTGGTGGCGGACGCCGACGACCAATTCGGCGCAGGGCAGCGTCTCGCGCATGCGCTGCGCGTCGGTGTACTCGAGTCCGTAGACGACCGCGGCCCAGGAACTCTGCGAACTGCTCGCCTCGGTGGTCGGTGGCTTCTGGCTGCGCACCAGGATGTTGGTCGAGCCCATCGCCTTGATTCGCTCGAGTGCTTCGGCGCTCGCGCCTTCACCGACCGCGAGCATCGCGACGACCGAGGACACGCCGAACAGGATGCCGAGCGTGGTCAGCGCCGAGCGCAACTTGTGCAGCGCGAGGCTCTTGATGCCGAGCCGGACGGTGCGCATCGAGCCGATCATGCGACCTGCTCCTCGATCCGGTCGACCCTGCCATCGGCGAGCCAGATCGTGCGATCGCCGCGGTCGGCGATCTCCTCGTTGTGGGTCACCAGCACGATCGTCTTGCCCTCCGCCTGCAGTTCGTCGAGGAGCGTGAGGATCTCCATTTCGGTGTTGCTGTCGAGGTTCCCCGTCGCTTCGTCGGCGAGCAGGAACAGTGGGTCGTTCATCAGCGAGCGGGCGATTGCGACGCGCTGCTGCTGACCGCC
>JAGQQZ010000202.1 GCA_020425915.1 Planctomycetota bacterium
GCATGACGACCCGGGTCAGGCCCATGCCGAACGCGAAGCCCGTGTACTCCTCGGGGTCGATCCCGCCGGCCTCGAGCACGCGCGGGTGGACCATGCCGCACGGCAGGATCTCCATCCAGCCGCGCTCGGTCTTGACGTCGAGTTCGAAGCCGGGCTCGACGAACGGGAAGAAGCCGGGGCGACAGCGCACGACGAGGTCGCGGCGCAGGATCTCGCGCAGGCAGGTCTTCATCGTGTGCAGCAGGTTCGCGGTCGACACGCCCTTGTCCACGACGAGACCCTCCATCTGGTAGAAGGTGTGCTCGTGCGTGGCGTCGACGGTCTCCTGCCGGAAGCAGCGGCCCGGCACGATGACCTTCAGCGGCGGCTTCATCTTCCGCATCGTGCGGATCTGCACCGGCGACGTGTGCGTGCGCAGCAGGTTGCCGTCGTCGAGCCAGAACGTGTCCTGCGAGTCGCGCGCCGGGTGGTCGGCCGGGATGTTGAGCGCCTCGAAGTTGAAGAAGTCGCTCTCGACCTCGGGCCCGTCCTGCCAGGTGAACCCCATCGACGTGAACAGGTCGACGAGTTCGTCACGGACGACCGTGATCGGGTGCAGCGTGCCACGCAGCGGCTTGGGGCCCGGCTCCGTCGGGTCGAAGTCGGGCGCCTCGAGCTCGGCGGCGAGTGCCGTCGCGTCGAGCGCCGATCGGCGGTCCTCGAGCGCCTTCGAGAGCTCCTGCTTCAGCAGGTTCGCGGCCTTGCCGGCGGCCGGTCGTTCGTCCTTCGGCAACGTCGACACGGACTTCACGAGTCCGGTGACGGCGCCGTCCTTGCCGAACAGCTCGGCGTCGATGCGGCGCAGGGCGTCCGCGTCCCCGGCTGCCGCGATCGCGGCGAGCCACTCCTCACGCCGTTCGTCCATCGCGGGGGTCCCTCCGTGGGTTCGGGCACCCCGCGGTCAGGCGGCGTCGCGCGCGGGGTGCTCCGGTGCGATCAGGCGATCGCGGCCTTGGCCTTGTTGCAGATCTCGGCGAACACTTCCGGTTCGTGGATCGCGATCTCCGACAGCTCCTTGCGGTTCAGGCCGATGCCGGCCTTCGCACAGCCGTTGATGAAGCGGCTGTACATCATGCCGTTGGCCTTGGCCGCGGCGCTGAGTCGGGTGATCCACAGGCGACGGAAGTCGCGCTTCTTGCGGCGACGGCCGCCGAACGCGAATGCGTCCGCGCGGAGCGTCGATTCCTTGGCGTTGCGGAACAGGCGGCCGCGGCCACCGCGGAAACCCTTGGCCCGCTTGAGGACTCGGTTGCGTCGTTGCCGCGTCGCGGCTCCATTCTTCACGCGCATGGCTCAGTCTCCCTTTCTCTCAGAAGCCCTTCAGGCAGAGGGCCATGTTGCGGCCCATGCGGCCGGGCAGGACGGCGGCCTGGCGCAGGTGGCGCTTCCGCTTGCGACTGCGACGCACCATGATGTGCGACGTAAACGAGTGGTGCCGCTTGACTTTGCCGCTCTTCGTCAGCTTCATCCGCTTGACGACACCTTTCTTGGTCTTCTGCTTGGGCATGGGTTTTCCGGCTTCGGAAGGGGCAGGAAGGTAGCGATCGGACCCGTACGGAGCAAGGGAGATTAACCCTTCGTCCAACCTGGTTTCTGGGTCGACGACGAGATGTCCGCCGGCGTCGGCGCGCGGCAGCCGACGGGACCTCGGGCAGGGCTGCGGGCAGCGGCCCGACCGCTCGAAGCGTGGCGGAAACCGGCCAGACCTCGGGCTACCATCCCGCGGATGCTCGTCGCCTTGCAGGTCCTGATTCAGATCGCGATCGCCGGGGCTCTGCTCCGGCCGGTGTACCGGGGCCGGGTCGCCGTCGGGACCGCGCTCCTGGCCGTGGTGGCGGCCGTCTCTGCGCTCGTGGTCGCGGGCGACCAACCGCGAACCCTCGAGGTCACCCACAAGTTCTCCGCCTACGTCGGCAACGAGTTGGGGAACAAGGACTTCCCGATCGAGACGACCGAGGCGCCGGCCGCGGCGTGGCTGCTGCTCGTCGCCGGTTTCCTGGCGCTGTGGACGGTCGTGCTCTGGCTGCTGCGGCCGCGGCCCGGCCGCGAACCGGGCACGATGCACCCGTTCTGGGTGCCGATGGTGCTCGCCTGGACGTCGAGCGCCCTGGTGCTCGGATTGGAGAAGACCGCGGCACCGAGTGAACTCGTACGGTTCTTCGCATTCGATCGCGGGCTGTTCTTCACGACGGTCGCGGCGGCGGTCCTGCTCGCCGAGCGGTGCCGGTCGGTCTTCCTGACCCTGAGTTGGATGTCGCTGTTCGTGACCCTGACGCGACTGCCGCTCGCCCTGTTCGGGACGTTCGCGACCCGGCACGAGTGGGGAACGAGTCTCGACGTCCACTCGATCGAGCACTTCGCCAACCCTCTGGTGCAGCGGACCGTGTCAGTCGAACCCGCTTCGACCGAGCAGCTCGCCTGGCTCATCTGGGCCCCGCACCTGCTCGTCCTGCCGGCGCTCTACATGATGAGCACGAGTGGCTTCGCGCTCGGGCGTCTGCTGTTCCTCAAGGGCGCCGAAGTCGGGGACTGATCCGGGCATGGCCGCGGGGATCGGGAGCGGCGCAGCGCGACCGACGCGAGTCATCGTCTCGCTCGGCATCGCGATGGGTTGCCTCGGTGCGTGCGCGGCGCCTCGAACGACGGCGTCGCCGCTACCACACCCGGTCGGCGCGGCATTCGACGTTTCGCTCGGCTACACGATCGACACCGTCCGCGTCGTGTCCGGTGGCAACGAGCGAAGGACCGACGTGCTCGGCAATGTCGATGTGCTGCTCAACGCCGACCTGGAGCCCTGGCTCGGGCTCGACGACACCGAGGCCTTCGTCTACCTGCTCGGCAATCACGGCGGGAAACCGAGCGAAGCCGTCGGTGACCTGCAAGCGACGGACAACATCGAGGCGCCCGAGAGCGTGCGCGTGTTCGAGGCATGGTTGCAGCGTCACTGGGCCGATCAGCAGCTCTCGGTGCTGGCGGGGCTGTACGACGTGAACTCGGAGTTCGACGCGATCCAGTCGGCGAGCCTGTTCCTGCACAGCTCGCACGGCATCGGCGCGGAGTTGGGCACGTCCGGTCGCAACGGTCCTTCGATCTTCCCGGTGACTTCGCTCGCAGCTCGGCTCGAGGTGCGCCCGACCGACGCGACCTACGTGCGCACCGTCGTCGCCGACGGAGTGCCCGGGGATCCGCGCCACCCGAAGCGCACCACGGTGAGGTTCGACGACGGCGATGGCGTGTTCGTCGCCGCCGAGCTCGGAGTGTTCGACCTTCCCGCGCCCGAACTCCGTCGCCGCGCCCGGACCGAATCGGATCTACCCGGCGAACAACGCTACGGCGACTTCGGTCGCTTCGGCTTCGGCGCCTGGGGCTACACCGGCGAGTTCGAGGACTTCGTGCGCACCGACGGCATGGGCAACCCCGTGCAACGCACCGGGTCGTTCGTCAGCTACGCGTTCTTCGAGAAGCGCGTCCTCTACGAACCGGA
>JAGQQZ010000002.1 GCA_020425915.1 Planctomycetota bacterium
AGACGATCCCCATCGAACCCTTGCCAACCTCGCGCAGGATCTCGAACGCCGGCAAGACGTCCGCGAGGCTCTCCGGCGCGAACGTGTAGAAGTCCGTTCGCCAGCCGAAGTCGGGTTGGTTCGGTTCGGCGGTCACCGGGTCACGTCACGTCGGCGCGCACGGCGCGTTCGACGCGACGTAGGTCGAGCAGCAGTTCCTCGAGTGTGTCGAGGCGGAGCATGTTCGGCCCGTCGCTCGGCGCGTGGTCGGGATCCTCGTGGACTTCCATGAACAAGCCGTCGACTCCGCACGCGACCGCGGCGCGCGCGAGGAACGGAACCTTCGTGCGATCGCCGCCGGTCGTCCGCCCCTCGCCACCCGGCCGCTGGACCGAGTGGGTCGCGTCGAACACGAGCGGCTGACCGGTCGCCCGCATCGTCGGGAAGCCGGCGAAGTCGACGACGAGGCAGCGGTAGCCGAAGCTCGTGCCGCGCTCGGTCAGCATCACCGAGTCGTTGCCGGACTCCTTCACCTTGCGCACGATGTTGGCGGTGTCCTCGGGGGCGAGGAACTGACCCTTCTTGACGTTGACCGCCTTGCCGGTCTTCGCGGCCGCAGTCAGCAGATCGGTCTGGCGGCAGAGGAATGCCGGGATCTGCAGGCAGTCGACCGCCTCGGCGGCCGCGGCACATTGCGTGGCGTCGTGGACGTCGGTCAGCACCGGAACGTCGAACTCGCGCCGCACCTCGGCGAGGATCGCGAGGCCTTCGTCCATGCCGACGCCGCGGAAGCTCTCGATCGACGTTCGGTTGGCCTTGTCGAACGAGCTCTTGAAGACGATCGGAACCTCGAGCCTCCGACCGATCCCGGTGATCGCTTCGGCGTGCCGCAGAATGTGGTCGCGGCTCTCGATGACGCACGGGCCGGCGATCAGCGCGAATGGTCGGTCGCCACCGAAGGTCACCGAACCGACCGAGACCGGATTCGTGGAGGGGATCATCGGCTGGATCATAGCCTCGGCACGCCGAACGTCGCATCGACGGTCGGAACGGGTCGGTCGGCCGTCATTCGGCGACGAGGATCCGAGCCCGCTCGCGTTCCAGGCCGATCTCGTGGGGCGTGGTCCCGAATGCGTCGCCGTCGAGTTGGCAGGGAACCGGGTGAGGCCCCTCGACGCGCAGGGCGTCCGTCGTCAGTACCTCGACGTCCCGGCCGATCCGGAGCGTTCCGCGCCAGGCGCGGAACGTGGCCGCCACGAACTGCGCGCGCGATCGCTGGCGGAATCCGATCACGTGCAGCGCCCCGTCCTCGATGTCGATGTCGCCGGGCATCGTGAACAGTCCGCCGTAGTTCCGCACGCGCGTGACCAGGATCTGGGACAGCCCGTCGAGCCGGACGCCGCTGGCGGTCTCGACCTGGATCTCGTCGCGAGGCCAATGCCGGACGACGTGCCAGACCGGGCGCGTCCAGCCGAGCTTGCCCAGCGTGCCGCGGCGGATCCGCTCGAGGTGGTGGACCATGCGGCCGTCGAGGCCGTAGCCCGCGAACAGCAGGAAGCGTTCGCCGCCGTCGATGGTGCCGACCGCGGCACGTTTGGCTCGACCGCGGTCGACGATCTCCGCGATCGCCGCGGGGTCGGCTCGGAGTCCGAGCTCGCACGCGAGGACGTTCGCGGTGCCGAGTGGCATCACCGCGAGCGGCAGCGTGAGATCGGGCATGCCGTTCAGGACTTCGTGGAGCGTGCCGTCGCCGCCGACGACCACGACCGCGTCGTGCGTCGCCGGCTCCAGTGTGCGTGCCAACCGCCGCGCGTCACCGGCGCGCTCGGTCAGCGTCAGCTCGGCGTGCAGGCCGCGAGACTCGAGTTGCCGCACCAGTTCGGGCGCGAGGGCCCCGCCCTTGCCGCCGCCGGCGATCGGGTTGGCGATGATTTGGACGCGGCGTGCCACGGGCGCGGATGGTAGCGTCGTCGCGGCATGGCTTCGACGTTCCGACGCGCACTCGTCACGGGCTCCACGGGGTTCCTCGGGCACCACGTCGTGGCCGAGGCCGCGCGGCGCGGCCTCGAGGTCGTCACGGCCGGACGTCGTGAGTGCGACGTCACGCTCGATCTCGAGTCGGTCGAATCGGTCGCCGCCGCCGTCGCGCGAGTCGCGCCGGACCTGATC
This sequence comes from Planctomycetota bacterium, assembly GCA_020425915.1. Classification (GTDB taxonomy): domain Bacteria; phylum Planctomycetota; class UBA1135; order UBA1135; family UBA2386; genus JAGQQZ01. The sequence goes on from JAGQQZ010000002.1 coordinate 2,149, forward strand.
TTGCACGTCGGCGCGATGTCGGCGATGGGGGCATGCGCTCGCGAGCCAGAGCGTGCGATGCGCGTCAACGGTGCCGCGGTGTGCGGATTCGAGCGGGCGAATGCGCGGCTCGTCCACGTCTCGACCGATCTGGTCTTCGATGGTCGGTCGGCGCCCTACCTACCGAGGTCGATCGCCGCCCCGCTCAGCGCCTACGGCGCTAGCAAGTTGGCCGGCGAACGCAGTGCCCTGGCGTGTCCCGACGCGCTCGTGGTGCGGCTACCGTTGCTGTTCGGGACGAGCTTCGACGGTCGGCGCGGTGCGACCGACATGCTCCGGCCGGATCGTGAGCTCACGCTGTTCATCAACGAGTTCCGCACGCCGCTCGACGTCGCCGACGCAGCTCGTGCGCTGCTCGACTTCGCGGAATTCCGCGATCGTCGCGGAATCGCCCACGCGGCGGGGCCAGAGCGTCTCTCGCGATTCGAGTTCGCGCGCCGGTTCGCACGGCTCCACGGGCTCGACGGGTCGCGCTGGCGACCGGTCGTCTGCACGGATCCCTCGCGTCCGCGCGACGTCTCGCTGATCAGCGACTGGTCGGCGCCACCGCTCGACGAGTCGCTCGCGCGACTCAGCCCTTGACCATCTCCCAGATCTCGGCGCCGCAGAAGTCCCACGGCAGGCGGCCCTCGTCACATTCGTCGGGCTCGATCGAGAACTGGACGTCGACGAAGTAGATGATCGTCGCGGACTTGTCGCCCAAGTTGGTGCAGCCGTGCGCGATCCCGGGCGGGATGCGGATCAGTCGGTTGTTGCCGTCGCCGAGCATGAGTCGCATGGTCACGCCCTCGGTCGGGGATCCCTTGCGCGCGTCGTGCAGGACGAGCAGCAGCCGGTCGGTCGGCGGCACGTACCAGACGTCGGTCTGGCGGTGGTGGAGGTGGAACGCCTTGATGACGCCGGGCTCGACCGTGCTGAAGTTGAGCTGCTTCACCTCGAAGCCGGCGAGCTGACCGTGGACACCCTGGGAGAGGCGGCCGAGCTCGGTGATGGCTCCGCCGTCGTCGTTGAATCGCTTGAGCTCGACGATCTCGATGCCGTCGATTCGCTCGCGCGCCGCATAGTCTTGATAGCCGAATGCGGACTGCGCGTCGGGAGTCAGTTCCAAATCAGTTCCAGTCGAGCTTCAGGTCCAACACGAAGACGTGCACCTGGCCATTCTTCTGGCCCGCTTGGGTCGGCACACCGAACTCGAATCGAACTTGTTCGAGCCCGTCCTTGTCGCCCTTCGCGGGTCCGATGACCACGGTCGCGTCGCCGTCCTTGTACCCCCTCTTGCTGGTGATGCCAGTGTCGGCTGGGAAGCTCGTGACGTATCCCTGGTTCCCGCGCAGCAGGTACAGGTCGTCGTTGATCGAGACCTCGAGGCCGCCCTTGAGGCGGACGAACTTCGGCGAGGACTCGGCTTCGACGTCCTCGGGCTTCAGGCCGTACTTGCTGATCACGCCGCGCCACTTGCCGGACGGTTCCTCGTCCTTCTTCTTGGCCTTGGCGATCTCCTTCTTGCCCTCGCGCCACGCCGCGGAGAGTTCCTTCGGGACGCCGCCGTGGCGGTAGAGGATCGTGTAGGTGCCGACGTCGACCTTCGGTTCGACGAGCGGCTTCGTCGTGATCAGCGTGCCGACGACGACCGGCGAGGTCTCGGACTCGCGACGCAGCTTGTCCGGCGTCGAGAGCGTCTTGTCCGTGCCCATGTGGTTGATCGGGACCAGCGAGATGGCGCTGTATCCGGCGATCAGGCCGGTCTCGGTGAAGTCGTAGTGCTCGATGCCGGCCTGATCTTGGAGGTTCGGTTCCCGTTCCTCGCCGAAGTACGACATGTCGTAGTCGAGTTGGATGGCCGACAACGCGAGGTCACGCGCCGGGTAGGCGCTCTTCGCGACTCGGAAGCCGAGCGCGCCACGGACCTGGAAGCCGGCCTGCGGTGCGCGGAGGCCGAGCAGGAGCTGCTCCTTCTGGCTACCCCACCAGCCGCCCTTCGAGATCCGCGTGACGCCGTGCCACTCTGGCGTGTACGCCTGCAGGCTGTTGACGTCCTCGCCCTTCTTCTCGAGTTTGCGCCACAACGAGTCCTTGAGGAACTTCTTGCGCTCGCGCTCGAACGCATCCTTCTCGTACGGGAAGAACCCCGGGTTGCCGACCCACTCGAACACGTGCAGGCACATGTCCTGGTGCCCGAACGGGCCTTGGGTCTTGTCGCCGTGCGCGCCGATCGGCAGATCGACGTCGTAGCGCGCGCCGCGCTCGACCGGCAGGGCCTCGATGTCGTCTCCCCACAGGAACCGTCGGTGCTGGCCACCGGTGGCGGCGTAGAGCCACTCCGCTTCGGTCGGCAGTCGCATACCGGCCCACGCCGCGAACGCGACGGCGTCCGACCACGAGACGAACTTCACCGGGAAGCGGTTCTTCGGCTGGCCGTCCTCGAGCGGGATCTTCCAGGGAAGTTCCTGCCAGTGGAGCTTCCAGTACTCGATCGGCCGATCGCTCGGCTCCTCGATGTGCTTGAACTCCTCGTTGATCTTCGTGAGCCGCTTCTCGTAGTCCTCGGATTCGCCGTAGCGCCACCATCCGTACGGGAAGCGGTGACCCGTCGCCTTGACGAAGATCTCGTACTGTTCGTTCGTCACGGGGTTCCGCGACATCAAGAACGGCTCGAGGTGGATCGTCGTCGGGCCGAGCGCCGACATCAGACGGCGACCGTCCTTGATCCGCGCTGCGATGTTGTGCGGATGCAGGACTTCGAGCGTCTGGAGGAGTTCGTCCGCGGTGCAACCGACGGTCGCTTCACCGGCCGGGACCGGGAGCATGAAGTCCAGCCCGGGTTGCTTCTGCTGCTGTGCGGCAGCCGGAACCCAGGTGACTGTTGCACCGAGCACGACGGCTCGGGTGCAGAGTCGGATCATCGTCATGGGATACTCGTGCGAGGTAGTATC
>JAGQQZ010000203.1 GCA_020425915.1 Planctomycetota bacterium
GGGGCTGAGGTAGCCCTTGTCGAACTGCATGCCTTCGACGAGCTCGACCTCGGTCGTCAGGCTCTTGCCTTCTTCGACCGTGATGACGCCGTCCTGGCCGACCTTGTCCATCGCGTGCGCGATCATGTCACCGATCTCGGTGTCGTTGTTCGCGGCGATGCAGCCGATCTGCGCGATGTCCTTGCTGCCCTTGATCGGCTTCGCGCTCGACTCGATGTGCTTGCACACGGCGTCGACCGCGGCCTCGATGCCGCGCTTGATCGACACCGGGTTGGCGCCGGCGGCGATGTTCTTCAGGCCTTCCTCGAAGATGGCTTCGGCGAGAACGGTCGCGGTCGTCGTGCCGTCACCGGCGACGTCGGAAGTCTTCGAAGCGACCTCCTTGACGAGCTGCGCGCCCATGTTCTCGTACTTGCCCTCGAGTTCGATTTCCTTGGCGACGGTGACGCCGTCCTTGGTGACCGTCGGGCTGCCGAACGACTTCTCGATGATGACGTTGCGACCGCGTGGGCCGAGCGTGACCTTGACCGCGCGCGCGAGCTGGCGAACGCCGTCGCGCATGCCTTCGCGGGCTTCCTGGTCGTAGGCGATTTTCTTGACTGCCATGATTCGTTCCTTGGTTCGCTTGGGAGGCTCTCGGGTCAGTCGATGACGCAGAGGATCTCGTCTTCGGACAGCACGATGTAGTCAGTGCCGTCGATGTTGACTTCGGTGCCGGCATAGGACGAGAACAGCACGCGCTCCTTGACCTTGACCGACATCGGGACGCGCTCACCGTTCTTCAGTTGGGCGCCAGGGCCGACGGCGACGACGATGCCCTCGCGCGGCTTCTCCTTCGCGGAGTCCGGCAGGATGATGCCGCCGGCGGTCTTCTCTTCTGCTTCGACGCGCTTGAGGACGACGCGATCGCCGAGCGGCGTGATCTTCGTGGCTGACTTGGTCTTGGCCATGTCTGTGTCGGGGCTCCTGAGCCTCGTGGGGGAGTGTGGTTTGGATGGGAATCGAAAGGTCCGCGCCTCGACGGGGTCAGGGTCGCGGACGTTGAGCGAGTCCTCGGCCGAAGTGCTGGCGCGTCAGCATGTCCAGGCACTGGCGGAGGGAGTTCATGTCGAGCGGCTTCTTCAGGAAGTGGAACATGCCGAGCTCCAGGGCTTGGCGCGCTTCCTCGGGGGTCGCGTCCCCGGAGATCAGGATCGCCGGCAGGTTCACGCCGAACTCGGTGCGGATCGTCCGGAAGATCTCGACGCCGGTCATGTCGGGCAGGTGCTGGTCGAGGATCGAGAAGTCGATCGACTGGCGGCGGACGAGTTCGAGGGCCTGCCGAGCGTGTTCGGTCGGGAACACCGTGCAGCCCCATTGCTGCAGCAGCTCGGCGAGCACGCGGCGCAGCGGGTCGTCGTCTTCGACGAGCAAGACTGTCAGGTTCTTGTGCATCGGGATCTCGGCGGGCCGGCCAGGGCCCGCGGCGCGGGCTGCGAAGCAAGCGCCGTACCTTCGCGCACGAAAAGACGTAAGCTCTTACTATTCGGCAGCTTGGACCACTACGAGAGCTCGGTGGCCGAGGCAGTTGCGCCAATCTGACGGGCGAGCGCGAGCATGACCCTGTCAGCCCGTCAGGCTCGAGTCAGGACGAGGCGACCCTCTCAGTCCTCGTCGTCTTCGAACTCTTCGTCGTCGTCGCTGTCGAGTTCGAGGTCGTCGTCGTCGTCCACGTCGTCGATCTCGACATCGCCACGCCACTCCTCGTCGTCGTCGTCCTCGTCCATTCCCATCGCGTCGACGTCGTCGTAGTCGTCGTCGGAATAGGAGGACAGGACGCGATCCCAGTCGGCGACCTCGATCGGGGCATTGCAAACGAGGCAGATGCCGTCGTTGTCGCGCAGGTTTTCGACGGTCTCGAGATCCTCGTAGACCTCACCGCACTCGGGACACCGGATCACGCGACCCATGGGGAATCACACTCTTGGATGGGGTTGGGGTAGCGAGATCCTGAACGCGCTCCCGAGCCGGCGCAAGAGCACGCCACGCAAAAAACAACGGTTCGGTGGCGGGTGCCGTCCGGCCGATAGGACCGACGTGGGGAAGACGAACTACGTGATCCTCGGCATCGGCCTGGTGGCCTGCGTCATGCTGAGCCTGATGATGCGGCACGCCGTCAACGTGAGCCAGGAGCGCAAGATCGCGCCGATCGTGTCCCAACTGGTCCGTCAGTTCGGGCATCGGTTCGCGAACCCGCCGACGTTCAAGGCACGAACGGTCGGCTCACACCGCATCGGCGAACTCGTCGTGTTCCCGCAGCTCTCGACGAGCAAGCGCCGACTCGCGCGCACGGTCGGCGACTACTGCTGGCAGAACGTCGACGGGGAGTGGCAGATCGACGCCCTCGTCGTCGTGTGTGACGACCAGCTCGGGCGCCAGGTTCGGTTCGACGTGCCGTCGCCGAAGCTGCTCGGCGCTCCGATCCGCGAGCTCGGCCCGAACGAGGAACGGGAGGTTCGAGCCGTCGGGCGGGTCGAGCCGGCTCGTCCGACGAGTCGCCCGACGAGCGTTCCGGTTCAAGCTCCGCAGAACTCCGCGCCCGCGAAGTAGCGTTGACCGCGGACGCGTCGTCCAATGTCGACGATGCTTCGGCACCTTCCGTTCGTTCTCGCAAGCGTCACGCTCGGCGCCGCGGCCCAGACCTCGCGGCCTGCGATGGAGCCGCGCGCCGCGATCGAGGTGCATCATCAGGGAGCTCTCCCTTGGTCGGGCATCGTGCCGGTCTCGATCCCGTGGCCGCAGGGCGGCCACGCCGAGCTGCATCGGGTCGGCATCGCCGGTGAGGTCGTGCCGTGCGAACCGTTCCTGCGCTGGCCGGACGGCAGCGTCGCCGTCGTGCGAGCCTGGCCGCGACTACGACTCGATGCGGGATCGCGAACCACACTGGCGGTGCGCGCGCTCGAAGGTGCGTACGCGTCGGCGTCGGACGAGGGGGTGTGGTACTTCGACACGCCGCTGCCGATGCACACGGTCCTGGTCGATCCGTGGGGAGCGCGGTTCCGAGCCGAGTTCGTGCCGGACGAGGAGCGTGGCGAGGGTGGCCTCCTGCTCGACTCGCCTCGCAGTCGTGTGCGTTGTTTCCGGTCGCGACACACGAACGCGGACTCGACGAATCTCGGCCTGCGCGCGTACCTCCGGTCCTGGCGCGGCGAGCGTCGGGCCTCGCTGACGGTCCTGCTCGACAACGATCCGACCGACGAGGCGTCGGTGCTCGGGCCGATGCGGTTCCGCGAGTTCCGGTTGTGCACGACGGATCCGCTGCTGCGCGTACTGCCGCGGTTCCGTGACGAAGACGCGCTTGCACCTCCGCAGCGCAACGTGCACGGCGGTTTCGACCAGGTCCTGCTCGCACCGAGCGACCAGCACTACCTCGGCGATCGCACCGCCAAGGCGTTCCGATTCGAACTGTTCCTGGACGGCGACGCGGTCTCCGAGGTCGAGCGCAGACAGGCCGCCCAACCGCGTCCGCTCGCGTTGCCGGCCTGTTCCTGGGTGCGTCGGACGCGCGCGTTCGGAGCGCAGGGTGGTCCCGCCCCGTCTGAACCTCAGGCCGCGGAATGGACTCGCGAACTCCTGGGGCGGCACCGTTCGAGCGCCGGCTACGGGCCATGGGCCGATCGTGGTGATCCTGCGTTCGCCGCCGTGCAGGGTACGCGGCGCAACGAACCCCTCCCGCTTCGCGACGTGCTCAGGTGCCAGTCCCCCGAGCTGCTGCGCATGTTCGAGGCTCGATTCCTGCAAC
>JAGQQZ010000204.1 GCA_020425915.1 Planctomycetota bacterium
GCAAACGAGGGGAGCCCCCACGTCTTGCCTTTGATCCCGAGCGCTCGCGAGCCAGCAAAGCCGACACACGAAACATGCACGACGCCATCGCGCGCGCACCCGTATCGTGCTCGGATGCTGCCACGATTCGTTTCGCTCGCCCTCTCGCTCTGGTGCGCGTTCGGCGCTTCGGCCCAGTCACCATCCGACCAAGACGCCTGGAACGTCGATGCGCCGCGCGGACCGACCTTCGAGCGCGCGCTCGACACCGACGTCGGCACGTGGATGTCGGTCGACGTCTCGCCCGACGGCAAGTCGGTCGCGTTCGACCTGCTCGGCGACATCTACGTCATGCCGATCGAGGGAGACGCGTCCGGTGATCGGGTGCGCAAGCTGACCGGCGGCGTGTCTTGGGACATGCAGCCGCGGTTCTCTCCCGACGGCAAGAGGCTCGCGTTCACGAGCGATCGCAACGCGGTCGACGCGAAGGGGAAGCTCGGCAAGGCCGGCGACAACATCTGGACGATCACGCTCGACGGTGGCGAGCTGACGCAGATCACGACCGAGACGTTCCGGCTGTTGAACGGTGCGGCGTGGACGCCGGACGGCGAGTACATCGTCGCGCGCAAGCACTTCTCGAGCCGACGGTCGCTCGGCGCCGGTGAGATGTGGATGTACCACGCGAGCGGCGTGCGCGGCGGCGCGACGAGCGGCATGCAGCTGACCGAGCGGCCCAACGACCAGAAGGACGTCAACGAGCCGGTGTTCAGTCCGTGCGGGCGCTACGTCTACTTCTCGCGCGACGCGACGCCGGGTGAGACGTTCGAGTACAACAAGGACAGCAACGGTCAGATCTACGTCGTGGAGCGGCTCGACCGCGAGACCGGTGAGACCGAGCTGACGATCGGCGGACCCGGTGGCGCGTGCCGGCCGACACCGAGTCCGGACGGCGAGAAGCTCGCGTTCGTGCGGCGCTTCGACGGGCGCAGTGCGCTGCACGTGCTCGATCTACGCTCGGGGCGCGTCGACATGGTGCACGACGACCTCGAACGCGACATGCAGGAGGCGTGGGCGATCCACGGGGTCTACCCGACGATGGCGTGGACGCCGGACAGCCGCAGCATCGTGTTCTGGGCGCGGGGCAAGATCCGACGCATCGACCTCGACGCGGAGCGGGCGCGCGGCGAAGTCTCGGTGATCCCGTTCCGAGTGCGCGACACCCGCACGCTCGCGGATCCGGTTCGATCGCCGATCGAGGTCGCGCCGGACGCGGTTGCGGTGCGGATGCTGCAAGACGTGACCGTGTCGCCGGACGGTGGGAAGGTCGCGTTCCAGGCGCTCGGGCGGATCTGGATCCGCGATCTCGATGGTGGCGAGCCGGTGCGGTTGACCGACCAGCCGCAGGCGAATCCGCTCGGTCGTTTCGAGTTCTTCCCGAGCTGGTCGCGCGACGGCCGCCAGGTCGTGTTCGCGACCTGGAACGACGACGAACTCGGCGAAGTGCGGGTCGTCGACGTCGCGACCCGAGCGGAACGCACGCTGACGCCGGAACGTGGCCACTACGTGTCGCCCGTGTTCGACCCGAGCGGCGCGCACGTCGTCTACCGCAAGGTCGGCGGCGGCGCGATCCGTTCGCCGCTGTGGAGCCGTCGTCAGGGCATCTATCGCGTCACGACGACGGCGAGCGACGCCGAACCGGAGCTGCTGACGCGCAGCGGTTCGGATCCGCAGTTCGGCGCGAGCGACGACCTGCTGTTCGTGTCGCGGTCGAACTGGAAGAAGGACGCGGACAACCGCACGCTCGTCGCGATCGACCTGACGCGCGACGACGACAAGCGTGAGCGTGAGCTGTACGAGAGTTCGTGGGCGACGCGCTACCAGGTGTCGCCTGACGGGAAGTGGCTCGCGTTCCAGGAACGGTTCCACGTCCATCTGACGCCGCTCGTGCGGACCGGCAAGACCGTGAAGATCGGGCCGGACGCCACCTCGCTGCCGGTCGCGAAGGCCGGCAAGGAAGCCGGGTGGTACGTCCACTTCTCCGGCGACAGCCAGAAGCTGCACTGGTCACTCGGGCCGACGCTCTACACGCGCCCGCTGGTCGACAGCTTCGCGTTCCTGGCGGGCGGCGAGGAGTTGCCGGAGCCGACCGTCGCGGGTGTCGACATCGGATTCTCGGTGCCGCACGCGAAGCCCGACGGGGTCAAGGCGCTGGTCGGCGGCACGGTCTACACGATGGCGTCGGCCGGCGGGGACTTCGGCAGGATCGACGACGCGGTCGTCGTCATCGACGGCAACCGCGTGCGCGCGATCGGCGCGCGGGATGCGGTCGCGATCCCGGACGGCGCCGACGTCCTCGACGTGACCGGCCAGGTCGTGTTGCCGGGCTTCCTCGAGGCGCACGGTCACGGCCCGATGGCGACGCAGGGGCTGACCCCGCAGCGGAACTGGGTCAACTACGTGCGCCTCGCGTTCGGGGTGACGACGGTTCACGATCCGTCGAACGACACGGCCGCGATCTTCAGTTCGA
>JAGQQZ010000205.1 GCA_020425915.1 Planctomycetota bacterium
GGATGCGGCGCACCTCGTCGAGATCGCTCGACGTCAGGCGCCAGGTCAGCTCGAGGATGTTCTGCGCGGCGACGCTCTCGGTCGCGTGCATGCCGGCGTCGATCCAGACGATCGCGGGATTGCCTTCGATCGCTTCGATCGCCGCGGCCTCGTCGTCCTCGCGCCCGAGCGCCAGCTCACGATTGACCCGGCGGATCTCGTCGAGCCGCGCGAGGTTCTGCGGCGCGGACACGATCGCCGCGACCATCGGCTGGCCGTAGGACGTGGTGCCGAACTCCTCGACGACGAGCCGGTCGGAGGCTTCGTCGAGCGCCTTCCAGTAGGCGCGGAGCTGCGTGTAGTCGGCGAGGAAGTGGTCCGCCCCGATGTCGTGACCGAGAAACTCACGCGGGCTCGGAACCTGGGCGGAGAGCGACGACGCGGTCAGCCAACAGAGCAGCGAGAGAGCGGGCAGTTTCACTCGGTCCATCCTAACGGGAGGCAGGCCGGAGGCTGCGAGCCGAAGCCAGACCGGATCTCAGCGGGCGGCCTCGCGTTCGTCTCGGAGCGCGGCGTCGAGGACGTGTTCCTGCGCGAATCGCGCGATCCTCTGGCGTTCGGACGCGGAGAGATGACGATATCCCCGGACACGACCGATGCAGCGCGCGGAGCCGCAGCGGCAGTCGAACGGTGCCGCGACGTCGTACTCGGTGGCCGCGTAGTGGAACCGGACCTCCTCGCCCTTCTCGATCGGCGCGATCGCGACGAGGGTTTCGCCGCGGAACGTCGCGTTCGGCTCGCAAGAGTGGTTCAGGAAACGCCAAGCATAGGTCGCGTGATCCGGATGCCCCGGCGGCAGATCCGGCGGCTCGATGTGCCCGACCTCCGACACCTGGACCGAGTAGCGGGTCGGACGGGACACGAACACGCCGGTGAGGCGCAGGATCGTCTCGCCGGGTGCGAAGTCCCTGGTCGCGACGGCGGTGCGCTGTCCGCCGCACTCGACCACCGTCAGCGGTCGGTCGGACGAAATCGCGGTGGGCTCGGACATCTCGGTTCGGGGTTCGTGATCGGGGCCGTCGGTTCGCGCGCCACCATCTCCCGGACCATCGCGGCGTGGAATCCCCGTCGGTCGGAATTGCGCGCACGTTACGTCTGCGCGCTCCGACACGGGGATGTCGGGACGGGTCCGGCGTTTCGGTGAACGCGATATCCGTATCACGTGCGAGGCTCGCCGCAATCCAACGAAAATCCTGTCCATGCCGAACCCCGGCGGACCCCGGTTTCGGCATGGCACGATCCTCCGTACTCGCCGTCCTCCTCGCTTGCGGCCCGGCGCTCTCGCAGGAGCCGAGCGCGCTCGGCAGGGACCTGGTCATCCCGATCCACACCCCCGAACCCGGGAGCCACGGCACCTGGGCCGGCGGTGAGTCCTACAAGGCGCGGCTCGACGACAGCTTTCGGTTCTACCCGGTCCTGGGCTCGGGCTATCGGCGCAGCCTCTCGCTCGGTTGGCGGACCGAATGGATCGGCTTCGGCAGGGAGCCGTCACGCCTGGTCGGCGAGCCCGTCGAGGTCGAGGTCGCACCGGACCGCTTCGAGCGGCGTTGGCCCGGCGTCGTCGAGGCGTACGACTTCCTGCCCGACCTCGTCGAGCAGACGTTCGAGATTCGTCGTCCTCCGACCGTGCTCGGCGACCTCGTCGTCGTAGGTGCCGTCGACACCGAGTTCGAAGCCGCACCTCGCGAGGCCGAGCACGCACCGTTGCGTTTCGAGAAGGACGGCAAGCAACTCGTCGAGTACGGGGCGGCGACCGTCGTGGATGCGAACGGCATCGAGTTCCCGATGACGACATCGTTCGACGGCGCACGGATCGAGCTTCGCCTCCCCGCCGCCTCGGTCGACGCCGCGACGTTCCCGCTCCTCGTCGATCCGGCGATGTTCTCGCTGGACCCGGCACGCGAGATCGGAATGACCGACGTGACGTTCATGCCTGGCGAAGACATGTGGCCGAACTTCGCGATGATCACGCGGATCAACTCTCAGACCGACCACGACGCGATCGGCTACAACTACGACGAGAACGGGTTGACCGCGATCCTCGTCAGCGACCTCGGCCTGACCGACTCGCAGCGCGTCGCGGTCGGAACGGTCGCCGACGAGAATCGATTCGTCGCGGCGTGGGAGCAGCGGCAGGGCTTCCACACCGACCTCAGGATCTGGAGCGACGGGCCGATCTTCGACGCCGTGACCGCACGGAACGCCACGCTCGTGGGTGTGAGTGGCGAGCACTTCCGGAACCCCGACATCGGCGGGGTCCGACCGAACGACGGCAGCTTCGCGATCGTGGTCTACGACCACGCGCTACTGACGACGAATCACACCGTCGATGCGCTGCGGTTCGATCCGGACACGGCCGCGGTCACGCACCTGCCCGACGTCGCGACGGTCGCCGACGAGACCCGCCCCGCGATCTCACCGATCGCAGCGCAGGAGTGGATGGTGTGCTGGAACGACATCCTGGGAGCGGACCATCGCGTGCTCGCGCGGATGATCCTGCCGAACGCGACGCTCTCGGCGAGCGTCGAAACGCTCCGCTCGCGCACCAACGAGATCCACACGGACGTCAAGGTGGCGGGTGGTCGGGGCACCTACCTCGCCACCTGGTCGTCGACACCGATCGGGTTCGGGGTCCGCGCCATCCGCACGCAGCGCTTCACCTGGGGAGCCAACGAGTCGTTCGAGCTGCGGCAGTATCGAACCCTCGTGTCCGGTACGAGCGGATTCCGCAACGAAGGCCTCGCACACGACCACGACTCGCGGTCGCACTGGTTGGTCTCGTACACGAAACCGGTCGGCACCTTGGGACGCGAGATCGAGGTCGCCCGACTCGGGTGGACGGGCGGGATGGTCGAGACCGTGCAACCACAGGGGTCGATCGTCGAATCCTCGCACGCGTCCGCGGTCGCATTCGTCACGCCGTTCGCGTCGAGCGAAGAGGAGCACTTCACGGTCTCGTACGCGGTCGACGACTCCGTGAACTCCGCGTTCACGGCGCGCTACGACTATCCGGCGGAGGTCTTCGCCCCGACGCGCTACGGCGCGGACTGTGGGGTCACCGCGTTCGAGTCGTCCGGTCCCGGCAAGGCCGGGTCGCATTCGTTCACCGTGACCCTCCTGGCGCCGGTGTTCGCGGTCTCCGCCCTCACACTGGGGCGACAGCAGGCGTCGATCCCGTTGGACGTGATCGGCATGCCGAGATGCGAGCTCCTGGTCGAACCGACGACCGCCGTCACGATTCCCGGCACGCCGAACGGATTCGGAACGGCGACGATCAACGTGCCGCTCAACGACTCCCCGGTGTTGCTGGGCAGCCTCTACACGCAGTGGCTCTACATCGATCTCGGCGCGAACGCGCTCGGCGTCGTGGCGAACCAGGGCTGGGAACACCACGTGCAGTAGGCCGGCGTGGCGACCGGACGGCGGGACCGGATGGGTCGCAGCAGCCGACGACCGCGGACGGGCCGCCTACTTGCCGATCATCAACAACCGACCGTGCCCGATCTCCGCGAGCTCCTCGAGCAGCCGTTCGTCGGCCTCACCGATCCCGATCACGTGGATGGCGCAGCGCCGCAGCATGTTCATGCGGCGCACGTCGGATGCGAGGTACGGAGGCCACGCGAACGGGCCGTAGTAGTGCAGCGGTCCGGTGTGTTCGTACCGAGTTCCGGCCTCCGGGTCGCCCGCCCACTTGCCGTCGTTCGAGTCGACGCAGTCGAAGTCGTCCCAGCTCGGCGCGCCGTCGGACAGGAGGTAGATCGTGTCGCATGCGTCGTCGAACGACTTCACGGCGATGAACGCCTGCTCTCGATCCAACGCACGCTTGGTCGTCAACTCGAACGCGCGGGAGATGCCACCGTGCAGGTTCGTTTCACCTCGGAGCGTGCCGTGCGGCCGACCCTCCGCGACCGGACCGGGTCGGATCGCCGACAGTTCCTCGCGGACTCGCTCGAGGACCTTGTCCTTCGGTTCGACGAGCTTCGGTGTCGCGGCCAGCGGCTCGGCTTTCGTGCCGAACAGCAAGACCGCGAACTTCTGGTTGCGATCGAGCCGGGACAACGACGAGATCAGGAGTTCGCGCGCGGCGTCGAAGCGCGTCGACACCCTCGACCAGTCGATCGCGTTGGCCGCGGCGTTCGACGCTCGGTCGGCGTCGCTCGGCTTCTCTTCGACTCCCGTGAGCTGCCCGCGCTCCGCCGCCGTCAGCGGCGCGAGCATCGAGTCCGATGCGTCGATGACGTACACGACGTGGCGACCCCGATCCGGAATCCCGAAGAACCCCGACACGCGCGCTGCACGCCGCCTGACGTAGTCGACCTCGACGGCCTCCGCGACTTCGTCGGCGAGCAACGCACGCCAGGCTTCGGGGTCGATGCCGATGTTCTCGCGGCCCGTGATCCGAGCGAGCAGGCGCGCGATCACGAGCTTGGAACGCTCGGAGCACTGTCGATTACCCAGCTCGCCCGCGATGTCGCGCAGCATGGCGAGATGCTCTGGCTCGAGCAACGAAGCAGCGCGGCGATCGAAATGCGCGAGCATCGACTCGACGAGCATCTCACGGTCGACGCCGTAGGTGCGCTTGTCCCGCAGCCAACCGGCGAACCGCTCGAGCGTCTCCGAATCGGGCAATCCGTCGTAGGACTCCACGCCCGCCGCGATCGCGACCGCGCGGAGCACGGCGGGCATGCGACTCTCCGCGACCTCGATCCAGCTGTCGGAGCCGGCACGCGCCTCGACGCCGAGCGCCGCGCGCCAGAGCCATGCGTCCGCCGGTTTGGCCTGTGCGGTTCGCCATGCGGTCCAGGCGTCGGCGTGTTCGTAGGAACGGAAGAACTCGAGCGCCAGGTGAACGCACAGCCACCGTACGACTTCGCGTGGCGGCTCCGGCTTCGCGTAGTCGGCGACGAGCAGTGCGAGGGCGCGCGAGTCCTTGGTCTCGGCGATGGCGCGACGCCCCTCGGTCCGCTTCCACAGCGACGGGCGTTGGATGCGCTCGCGGTACTTCGCGACCGCGTCCTCGAAGGTCGACTGGGCGGCCGCGAACGCAACGAACACTCCGCCGGCTAAGAGCGAGGCCGCGCCTCGACGCCAGGAATCGAGTTTGCGCATGGTGGGCACATCCTAGCGTAGCCGCGCCGACGCGCCGCGTAACGCGTCGATGCTCGATGTCGGTCCGCCACGCGCACGTTCAGCCGATCCACAGTTCGACGCCGTTGGACATCGACACACCGCCCGGTGCGCCCGGGTCGATGATCAGCGCTTGGAAGTTCACGTTCGCGCCCGACCAAGCCGGATGCAATGGGAGCGACAGAGGCACCGAGACCGAACCGATGCCCGGGTTGCCGACTGCTCCACCGAGGGTGATCGGGACAACCAGGTCCGGATCGACGAGGAGCGTGCCGCCGAGCACGGGAAACGTCGTCCTGGACGGCGAGCCGAACCCGATCGTGATCGCACCGATCGATCCACCCACGGTCCGATCCAACTCCAAGCACACCACGCTACCACGGGTGGCGCGACCGATGATCGAGAGCGTCGGCACGACGCCGAACGTTCCGGGCGAGCCGATGCCGAATGGAAGTGCGCCGAAAGGAATCGTGAACGCCACCGAGCTCGACTGTTCCCAGGTCACGTAGAGCGAGTCGACGCCCATGGCGATCCGAGCGTACGAGGCCCACGCCCACTGGCCGGGATCCGTGTTCAGCGTGGATGGCGACGCGAGCCAGGACGCACCGAAGTCGAAGGACCGATTGCACCGCACATCGAGCCCACCGTCGGCCGCATACACATGCCAGACGACGTAGATCGACGAGCCCTGGGCAGCGATGTCTGGCCAGTAGCCCGACTCGGTTCCACTCACGGAGAAGTCCGAGGTCCGCCAGGTAGCCCCGCCGTCAAGTGACCAGTTCGCGAAGATGCCTCGGCGCATTGGATGCGACTCCGTCCAGGCGACGTAGACCGCGGATCCGGCCGACGCGAGGGCGACGAGGCCCGACGTGTTCGAACCAGGAGCGTCCGTATCGAGTCGAACGTCCGTCGCGAACCAGGACGCGCCTCGATCCGAGGACCGGTTGTAGTAGATGTCGTAGCCAGCAGGCGGGAGTCCGTTCCGGCCGTCGACCCATGCGACGTGGACATCATCTCCCGAGATCGACATGCGCACGCTGTGCGAGTCCCCGACCGACTCCAAGCCCGAGTCGAGGCGCACTTCGGGAGTCCACGTCGTGCCGTTGTCGAGCGAACGCGCAAAGTAGACGTCTCCGTTCCCGAGGAAGCGGCCGTGCTCGGTCCATGCCGCACACACGACCGTTCCACTCACGCCGACCTGGGGTGCGACCGATCCCTCGCCGACCGTGCTGATCGGCACGTCCGCACCCATCCAAGTGGCACCACGATCGTGCGAAGCGTTGCCGCGGATCTTCCATTCACCGCTCCGATGATCGGTCCAGACGACGAACACGTCGTTCCCGGAAACCGTGATCGCGGGTGTGGCCAGGAGTTCCGATCCGATCGGCGCCGTGTCGATCCGGGTGTCCGTGGTCATCCAAGTCGCTCCACCATCGAGCGACCGGTTGAACCAGAGCGTGGCGACGCCGATTCGGTCGTCGACCCAGACCGCGTACACGGTCGATCCTTGCACGACGAGCTGCTGATCGTGACACCGTGACACGTCCGGCGCCGAGTCGATGCTCGTCGCCACGGAAGTCCAGGTCGCCCCACCGTCGATCGAACTCGCAGCGCGGACGTGGTGGCCGCCCCGTTCCGTGCTGATCCATGCGACGTGAACCGAGCTCGCGTCGCTCGCGATGACCTGATCACGCGAGAAGGTGTTGCCACTCCCGATCGGAAACATGACCGGATCGCGCTGCGCCGTCGCCGACGCGATCACGACTACGCAAGCCGCCAACAGACTCGACGCGTGGGTTCCCATGCCAATGGTGGGATCGACGCATACGCGCGGGCGGCTTCAGCGAATCTTCGCCGAAGGACTCAGTCCGCGCGCCAGTCGTAGAACCCTCGCCCGCTCTTCTGGCCGAGTTCGCCGCGCTTCACCATCTCGCGCATCAAGTCCGGCGCCGCGAACGCCGGGCTGTCCAGTTCGCCGTCGAGGTAGTCCGCGATCGCCAGTCGCACGTCCAACCCGACGAGGTCGGTCAGCTTGAGCGGTCCCATCGGGTGGCGGTAGCCGAGTTCCATCGCCTTGTCGATGTCCTCGGCGCTGGCGACGCCGGCCTCGAGCATGCGGATCGCTTCGAGGCCCAGGCACACGCCGAGGCGGCTGGTCGCGAAGCCCGGGCTGTCCTTGACGACGATCGGTTCCTTGCCGAGCTGGCCGGCGAACGTCCGGACCCGGTCGAGCACCGACGCGTCGGTCGATTCGAGCCGCACGATCTCGAGCAGCTTCATGATCGGGACCGGGTTGAAGAAGTGCATGCCGATGCAGCGATCCGAGTGCGGCACGTCCGCGAACACTCCGCGCAAGGACAGCGACGAGGTGTTGGTCGCGAGCACCGCGGCGTCGCCGCAGCTCTTCGCGACGCGCAGGAACACGTCGTTCTTGAGCTCGAGTTTCTCGGGCACGGCCTCGATCACGAGGTCCGCATCGCTCACCGCGGCCGCGAGGTCGGTGTCGGTGCGGATCCGATCGAGCGTCGACGCGCGCGCGTCCTCGGTGACCTTGCCCTTCTCGACGCCCTTGTCGAGGAACCGCGTGATCGTCCCGAGACCGCGCTGCACGAACTCGTCCGAGATGTCGTTGAGCGTCGTGTCCGCGCCGGCCTGCGCGCAGACCTGGGCGATCCCGGCGCCCATCGTTCCGGCACCGATGACGGCGACACGAGTGAATGCGAGTTCGGTCATGACTTCTTCTGGTTGCGTCGTTCGAGGAATGCGTCCATGCGCCGGTGCTTGTCCTCACTGTCGAACAACATCGCCTGGGCGATGCTCTCGAGCGAGGACGCGATGCCTTCGTGCGGTCGGGCCAGAGCGTTCATCGCGGCCTTCGCCATGCGGATCGCCTGACCACCGTTCTGTGCGATCTGCGCGGCCAGTTCGAGCGCGCGTTCGACGACCTGGTCGTCGGTGACGACGTGATTGACGAGGCCGATGCGGTGCGCCTCCGCGGCATCGATGA
>JAGQQZ010000206.1 GCA_020425915.1 Planctomycetota bacterium
AGAAGAACGCCCGATCCCGGTTCGCTTCGATCCATGCGATCGCGGTCCTGGCGTCCTGGCCGTCGTCGCCGAGATAGCGCGCCGCGAGGCGGCGCGCGACCTCGTGTCGCGGCGAGCGCTTCAGGCGCTTCCGGATCCAGTCGAGCAGCTCCGGGCTGCGGTTCGAGATCCCGAGCTTCGCCACGTCCTCGTCGACCGAGAACGTCAGGTTGTCGCCGCCGACCACGAACTCGATGTTCCGGTCGTGCCACTTCTGGAGCCCGCGGGCGTCGCCGCCGGTTCGCAACGCGACGTCCGGCGGGAAGCGTCCGTAGTAGTAGCCGAGGACCTCGGCGGTCCGGTCGCCAGCCGCGTGGCGCTGTCGGATCCGGTCGATGAAGGTCTGCAGCCAGGCGCGCGAGCGGCTCTCGCGCGGGACGATCGGTCGGGCGCCGTCGAACTGGCGCATCCAGACGATCGCGTTCAGGAACACGCGCCGCGCACTCTCGGTCATCCGATCCGGCGCCGCGTAGAAACCCCAGTGCAACAGGTTCGCCTGCCGGCCGATCGCGATCGCGTTCGGTTCCTTCGTGTTGAGGCCACCACAGATCCGCTCGCAGTCGGGCGAGTCTTCGAAGCCGTGCGCGTCGCCGATCACACCGAAGTCGTTCTCGGTCCGTGCTTCCCCGACCTGCACGAGCCAGGTCGGCGTGCGGGCGCCGAAGCGGTCGGCGTACGGATCGTTCTTCGGCAGCGGCTCGAACTCGAGCTTCGGATCGAGCGGACCGCGGAAGATCGGGTGTGCGGTGCGCAGCCCGTGCGCACGGTTCTCGAGGCACATTCAAAGCCACTCGAGTTTGTGGTTCGGCCGCAGCCGCGGGGCGACGTAGCTCATCGCGATGACCGGCTTCGTGAAGTCGTCGTCGAGCGTGACCGGCACCCGGCCCGTGGCGGGCTCGGCGTAGCCGTCGTTGCCGAACTGGCTCGTCCAGTCCGCGATCACGATGTCGAACGGCGCCGCGCGTTGGCGGGTGAGCGCGTCGAGCGACATCGTCTCGACGGTGTCGAACCACGCGCCGAGGAACTCGGCGAACGCCGTCTCGCGGCTGCCGCCGGGGCCCGCGTAGAGCACCTTGGTCGCGCGCTGTTCGGCCTGCCACGGGCCCGTCTGGGACTGGGCGGTCAGGACCGCGGTCGACAGGAGGAGCGTGACGGTCGATGCGAGCGAGCCGAGCTTCATACCGCGACGATACACCGTCGCGCACGAAGTCGGGACGACGGCTGCGACCTACGACGTCGAGTCGTCGGGCTCGTCGTCGCCGTCCGACGACGGCTCTTCGAGCATCGGCAGTTCGGGGCCGTGGAACTCCAGCGTCTGCGGGTCGGTCTCGGGTGCCTCGACGTGGGCGGCCTGCGGTTCCGCCTTCGTGACCGCGGGCTCCTCGAACGCGCCTCCGAGCAGCACCTCGTTCGGCAGCCGCATCGGGTCCGGTGCGTCCTGCACGGTCCGATTCGACTCGTCCGCCGAACGGGCGGCGTCGAGCAGCAGCTGCGTCGTGCTGAGCGTGACGCGGATCTCGAAGTCGGACGTCGAACCGTTCGTGAAGCAGAAGCTCGCCTGCTGGAGGCCGAACACGCGCTGGAACAGCTGCCGGACCTGAGCCTCGAGCGCGTCGAGCAGGTCCTCACGGTCGACGAGTTCGGCCTCGGCGAGCGCCCGACCGATCTCCGTGTGGGTCGAACGGAACGACGACAGGAACTCGGTCAGCCGCTGGTGCGTGAGCTTGTTCTGCGCGACCAGGATGCTGCCGAGCATCTGGCTCGGCAGCGGCGTGTCGGTCACGACGTGCACGACGTGGCCGTCGAGGAACTCGAGCACGAACTGCTCGCCGTGCTTCGAGGTGATCCGCAGCGTGCCGGTCGAACGCTGGCTCCCGAGCATCGAGATCACGTCGGGGATCGAGATCACGCCGGTCGAACCGCGGAGATGATGCACCTCGGCGGCCGGTCCGCGTGCGGATGCCACCGCGCCGCGTTGGATGCCCAGCGACTTCTCGAGCTTGTCGGCCTGGTCGCGGAACTTGTTCGCGTGCCACTTCAGCTCGTCGATCGCACCGACCGCGTCGGGCAGGGACACGTTGCCGGCATCGTCGAGCAGAGAGCGCTTCATTCGCGCGAACAGCTCGTCGAGCTGCTGGCCGCGACTCTCCATTTCGACGATCGCTCGGAAGGCGTCGACCTGGGCATCGAGGTTGAGTGGGTTCATCGGACATGCCGGAATCGGCTCGTATCCGGCCCTGTCTGGAACGGGTTCGGAATGCGGCGATGGCATCGGACCGAGGAATCCGGGTCCAGGACCCACTCGAGTGCGACGAAACCGAGACCGGTTGCGTCGACTCGGGACGTCGTGTCCGATGGAGGAGTCCGGTCGCCCCGCCGGAACCACGCCATGTCCAAGATCGTCCGCGAGCTCGACAACTACTTCGACGTCATCCGCGACCTCGCGACCGAGGCCGACGAGTGGCAGTCCCGGCCGTCGTGGCTCGAGTTCGCGCCGAACAACGTGTGCAACCTGCGCTGCATCATGTGCGCGCAGTCCGACGGTCTGCCGGTCGTCGCGATGAAGCGGGACGAGGCCCGGGCGCTGCTCGGCCAGGTCCTGCCCTGGATCACCGTGTGGACGCCGAGCGCGTTGTCGGAGCCGCTGCTGGCCGACTTCCGCATGGTGCTCGAGGAGTGTCGCAAGCACGACGTGTTCCTGAACATGTACACGAACGCGACCCTGACGACCGGTGAGAAGTTCCGCGAGATGGCGGACCGGCTCCACAAGCTCTACATCTCGTTCGACAGCCACGTCCCCGAGGTGTTCGAGCGCCTGCGCGCGAAGGCCGACTTCGAGTCGGTCCTGGCCAACGTCAAGGAGATCCTCGCGGCTGCCGCCGAGCTGCAGATCCCGGTCGGCTTCGTCGTCGTGCTGATGCGTGACACGGTGCGGACGCTGCCCGAGTACATCGACTTCATCGCCGACATCGGTGGCACCGCGGCCCGCGTCGACGTCCGCGCGCAGTCGCTCCTCGGCAACACCGACGAGTGTCGCGAACTCTCGTTCGAGAGCTCGATGACCGACGCGGAGGTCTGCGAGTTCCTCGACCGCGCCGGCGAGCGCGCGGTCGCGCGCGGCATCAACTTCCACATCGAGGGTCGCGAACCGTTCTATCGCAACGTCTCGACCGTGCAGCCGTTCATGCGTTGGGTGACCGCCGACATCCAGAGCCAACTGATCGCGAACGTGCAGAAGAACTTCCCCGGCTTCTGCTACATGGCCGCGATGTACATGAAGATCGAACCGGACGGTCGCGTGTTCCCGTGCTGCCGTGGTCCCGAGGAGTTGTTGATGGGCAACGTCCGCGAGAACACGATCGAGGAGATCTGGAACGGCGAGACCTATCGAACGCTGCGGCAACGCATGCGAGCGGGGGACTACCCCGAGCCGTGCAAGGGGTGCGACATCCTGGAAGCCAATCCCAACTTCCACAAACCCGAGTAACGTCACGCGCGCCACGCCGCTATCCTCGCGGCGATGATGCAGACGTTGTCCAAGGTCGTTCGGTGTCTGGTCGCAGGTTCGCTGGCTGCACTGCCGATGGGTTGTGCCGGCTTGACCGGAGCCGATGTCGAGACGCAGGAAGTCTCCTACCGAGCCGGTGACCTCGAGCTGAAGGGCTTCCTCGCCTGGGACGCGAGTCGTTCGGGCAAGCGCCCCGGCATCCTCGTCGTGCACGAGTGGTGGGGGCACAACGAATACGCACGCTCCCGCGCCCGGCAGCTCGCCGCGCTCGGCTACACGGCGCTCGCGGTCGACATGTACGGCGGCGGCAAGCAGGCCGACCACCCGTCGGACGCCGGCGCGTTCGCGAGCGAGGTCATGTCGAACTTCGGCGTCGCGCGCGAGCGATTCGAGGCCGGGATGGCCGTGCTGCGCGCGCACGAGACCA
This sequence comes from Planctomycetota bacterium, assembly GCA_020425915.1. GTDB lineage: Bacteria > Planctomycetota > UBA1135 > UBA1135 > UBA2386 > JAGQQZ01. The sequence goes on from JAGQQZ010000206.1 coordinate 3,975, forward strand.
CCGACCCCGACAAGATCGCCGCGATCGGCTACTGCTTCGGCGGCTCGGTCGTCCTGAACATGGCGCGGGCCGGCGTCGATCTCGACGCGGTCGCGAGCTTCCACGGCTCGTTGCGGACGGAGTCGAAGGCGGCGCCTGGCGCGGTGAAGGGTCGGGTGCTGGTGTGCACGGGTGCGGACGATCCGATGGTGCCGCCGCCGGATGTCGAGGCGTTCGAGCAGGAGATGCGGGACGCGGGTGCGAAGGCGGAGGTCATCGTGTTCCCGGGGGTGGTGCACGCGTTCACGAACCCTGGTGCGACGAAGCTCGGCGAGGAGTTCGGGTTGCCGTTGCGGTACGACGCGGATGCGGATCGGGAGAGTTGGGAAGCGTTGGAGGATTTGCTCGGCGACGTGTTCTGAGCGGGCCTCGCTCGGGCTCGCAACGACAGGAGGCGCCCTCCG
>JAGQQZ010000207.1 GCA_020425915.1 Planctomycetota bacterium
GCGACGACGATCTGCCGGTCCGCCCGCAGGTGACGATCGGCCGTCAGCCACGCCGGCGCCGTCCGGACCTGCTCGATCGCGACCCGCTCTCCGCGGCCCCGCAGCATGCCGAGCATTGCATCGCGTTCGGCGGCGGTCTGGTGGACCGCGACGAGGATCCCTCCGGGCCGCAGCACGTCGACCGCGTGCCCGACGACCGTCGCCGGATCGAACAGGTCGGCCGGCAGCCCCCAGTCCAGCAACGCATATCGCGTCACGAACGGATGGAGCAGGGTCACGACGTCGATGCGCGATCCCGACCAATCGCGGAAGTCCGCGACATCGTAGCGCACACCGGGGTTGCCGGTCGCGCGCGCGTACGCGCGGGCGTAGTCGCAGCGCGCGAAGCCGTTCCGGTACACCGGGTGCCCGTCCACCTCGACTCCGGTGAGCTCGATCGCGTCGGCTCGGGCCGCGAGCCATCGCTCGAGCGCGCCGACGTAGGTCCAGTTGCGCGATCCGACGTCAACTGCTCGCAACCTCCGATCGCGCGTCGTCGGCAACTCGATGGACTCGAGCAGGTCGAGCAGGTCGAGCGCTTCGCGATAGTCCCGCCGCGTCGAACGCGCGCGAAGCCCGTCGAGCTCGAACGACGCGCGCAACGCCAGCTCGCGTGCTTCGGCGCGGGCGCGCTCCTCCCCGTCGAGGAAGTCGAACACGCGACGCATCGGCTCCCGTTCGAGCGATGGCAGTCCGCGCGACACCGCGCGCCGTCTACGGAACTCGTAGCGGACCTTGTTCCACGGCGCTCGCGCCGTCGCCCAACTCCTGCGAATCCAGCCTGCCACGGCCTACTCATCGGCCGGACACGGGGTCTGGCTGTCGCTCAGAGTTCGGCGACGGCCCGGTAGGTCGAATCCACCGCGAGACTCCCCGTCCGGCTCGAACCGTCCGCGAACGTCACGGTGATGACGAGCCCAGCCATCGCCCCGCCGGAGTTGCCACCGCCATCGGTGTCGATGTCCATCTCGAACGTCTCTCCGGCCTCGAAGCCGGTGAACAGGAAGTCGAGCGTGCGGAAGTCGCCGAGCGAGGGCCCCGGGTTCGTGCCGATCCAGCCGGTCGTCGCGGCGGCATCGCACGGCGAGGTCATCGTCCCCGGATACACGAGCCCCGTGACCACCTCCGAGCCGTTGCGGTAGGTGTGGCTGCACGATGGCAACAGACTGTTGCCGCCGTCGAATCGGCCACCCATCTCGCGCTGATCGGTGTCGAAGACCGGCAGGATCGGCATTCCGGACGCGAGCCAATCGAACCGCAGTCCGACGATGTTCGGATTGCCAGGTCCGTTCGTCACGCGCCAGAACCCGGCACTCGTGTCATGGTTGAAGCTGTCGAGACCGACCGACTCGACGAGCACCCGGGTCGCATCGCCTACCGAGAGAGTGCCGCGATTCGACGTCACGAGGCCGAGCGGTGTCGACCCCGGCGCCAGGACGGCGGCCTGGGCCTCCACGGTCAGGCCGACGAGGGCGTCGGAGTGGACGATCGGGAGTCCGATCGTGCTCGACGAACCGAGGATCGCGAACGGGACCGAGCCGAGCGTCGCGTTCGTCAGCAGGTGACAGCCCGCCGCGCCGATCACTGCCAGGTCGAGTTCGGTCGCCGCCGTGCCGAACAGCATCGCCCCGAAGGTCGCGCTGGCCGGGATCCCCGTGACGTCCATCGTCATCGTCGTACCGATGGTCGGCGCGTCGACGCTCGAGATCGACAACGGCTGACCGAACGGCGCGTACGAGAAGATCGGCAAGTCGGCCGTGAGGTCGACCGGCCCGAGATCCACGACACCGGCGCCCTCCGAGTAGCCGACGAGGACCTCGCCGTACGGAAGCGGACACTCGATCCAGCAGATCGCGAACCCACCGGTCGAGTAGAGCTGGATCTGAACCCGGGCCGGCGCACCACCGGCCGACACCGCATCCCAGGTGAAGGCCGCGAAGTTCGTGTCCGACTCGAACCACACGTCACCGGTCGTCGGGTCGAGATCGGTGCCCAGCGCCGCGATGCTCGGCGACTCGAGGAGGAAACGACGGAACGTTCCACCGAGGTCACAGCACCGCGTCATGCCGACCGAGCCCGGCTCGAGGTACAGGAACCCGTTCGAGTCGACGTCCACGGCGTCCACCGACGCACCGCCGAACGGGAACGAGAACCCGAGCGCGAACGGTCCACGGATCGTGTCGTCCAGCGATCCGGTCGGTGAACCGCCATTGGCAGCCCCGTACGGAACCGCAGGCGGTCCCGGCACGACGCTGTAGGTGCCCTCGGCGGCGGGCACGAACATCGCGCTCGCACCGTCGAGGTCGAAGGCCCCACTCGCGAAGGTCTCGTAGACCACGCCGACCCGCGGATTCGGGCAGCCGCCGCCCGTGGCCTCGAAGGTCCCGAACGTCTGGGCGTGCACGGCGGCATGGCACGCGAGCGAGAACGAAACGGCAGCCCAAACGCCTCTCATGGCTCGCTCCGTCGGAGAAGAAACGATGAAGAGAAGGTGAACAACCGATGCACGCTAACACGCCGCACCGCAATCCGGAAGATTCCGACCAGCGGGACGACGGCGGTCACGGGCAGAACTCGGGAACCGTTCCCGACGACCGCGACCCGTCAGAAGCGGGCGATCGACCGCTCGGTCGTCTCGGCGACGAGTTCTCCGACGCGCACGGTCTGGTCGGCGAGGATGACGATCACGACGAGACCGGCCATCGCGCTGCCGTTCTGCCCACCACCGTCGGTGTCGATGTCGACCTCGAAGGTCTCCCCGGCGTTGAAGTCCGTGAACGCGAAATCGAGGGTCCGCCAATCCTGGTTCGCCGCCGAACCGTTCGAGCCCACCCATCCGGTCATGGCCGTCGGATCGCAGGGTGACACGCTCGTGCCCGAGAACATGAGTCCGGTCGTCAGGTGCGATCCGTTGCGGTACGTGTGACCGCAGGTCGGGAGCGCGCTGTTGCCGCCATCGAATCGATCCGACATCGCGGTCTGGTTCGCGTCGAAGATCTGCGGACTCGCCGGATTCGCGAGTGTCCAGTCGAATCGCACGGCGAGGATGTCCGGGTTGCCGTCACCGTTCGTCACGCGCCAGAAGCCCTGCGACGTGTCGCTGTTGAACGAGTTCGCGCCCTCCGCCACGACCGTGATGGGTGACAGGTCGCCGACGCGCAGGGTACCCCGGTTCGACGTCAGCAAGCCGAGCTGGGTCGTGCCCGGCGCGAGGACCGCTGCCTGCAGTTCGAAGTCGACGCCAACGATCCCCGGCGCCATCGGTACGGCGAGCGAGAGGCTCCCAGCCGGACCGGCGAACGGAACCGTCAACGCGCCGATCGTCGCGTTCGTGTAGAGCCGACAAGTCGTCGCTCCGATCGTCCCGAGGTCGAGATCGACGGCCGTCGTTCCGAACAGCATCGAGACGAGCGAGGTCGACGCCGGCAGATTCGTGACGTCGATCTGCATCGTCTGTCCGAGCGTCGGGACATCGAAGGACGAGATCGAGATCGGATCCCCGAACGGACCCGTGAACAGCAGCGGTACGTCAGCCGAGAGGTCGACCGCGTCGGGAACGGCGAGCCCACCCCCTTCGGAGTATCCCACGAGCGCGCTGCGCGTCGCGAACGGACACTGGATCCAGGACAGGATGAACGTGCCGTCCGTCCGCAGCTGGATCTGGAACGTGTTGCCGAGCGATCCGCCGTCCTCGGGCACGTCGTCCCAGGTCACCCACGCCCCCGACGCATCGGAGTCGAACCAGATCTGACCGCCGGCCGTGACGTCGAGGTCGGTACCCAGTCCCGCGATCGACGGCGAATCGGCGAGGAACGACGACAGCCCCGCGAACCCATCGCAACAGCGCGGACTCGAGATCGAACCGGGCTCGAGGTAGACGTAGCCGTTGGAACAGACGTCGATCGCGATCGTGGTCCCGCCGGCGTAGGGGAATGGAAACCCGAGGAAGAACGGTCCGCGCACCGTGTCGTCGCCCGAGAACGTCGGCAAGCTCACGCCACCGCCATACGGACGCGGCGCAAATCCGGGCACGACGCTGTAGCTGTTCTCTGGTCCGGGCACGAACGCGAGCGTCACGCCATCGAGGTCGAAGGTCCCGACGTCGAACAACTCGAAGATCGCCGGCAGCCGCGGCGTCGGACAACCGACCTGCGAACGCTCGAACGCGCCAACCGTCTGCGCGTGCCCAAGGACGACGAGCAGCGACGACGCGACTACACAACGAACCAGCATGGGGCGGGACACCTCGTTCGAGCCGTGCGAACGCCGCGAGTCTACCACGAGACGGTGTCGAGCCGGCGCGATTCGCCGCGGTGACGCCTACTCTGCCTTCGCTCGCTCCCAACTCCAGGCCGGACCGATGTCGGGATCCTCGACGACGCCGACCTTGTGGAAGCCCGACTTCTCGAGCACCCGCCCCGACGCATTGCGCTCGGGCATCGTGTGCGCGACCAGCTTCGCGACACCCTGGCCGAGCGCGAACCTCGAACCGAGCGCGACGGCCTCGGTCGCGAAACCCTGGTTCTCCCGCGCCGGAACGATCGCGTACGCGATCTCGGCGGTTCCCGAAGCGGTCGGCGGCCCCTTGAACCCGAAGGTCCCGATCACCTCGCGCGTCTCACGCAGCACGATCGCGAAGCCGTGGGTCCACGGATCGGGGCGAGCCGAACTGCGCAACGCCTCGAGCCAGTCGTCCGAGAC
>JAGQQZ010000208.1 GCA_020425915.1 Planctomycetota bacterium
ACTCCACATTCGTCACACCCCAACCCTCCTACTTCATCCGACTCCGCGCGTAAGATCCCGCCCATGCCATCACCCTTCGATCGCTCCCACGCCCTGATCGGCATGGTTCACGTCGACGCGCTCCCCGGCACGCCGCGGAACGAGTTCAGTGTCGACGAGATCTGCGCGCGCGCCGTCGTCGACGCGCGTGCGCTCGCCGAGGCGGGTTTCGATGCCGTGATGATCGAGAACATGCACGACACGCCGTATCTCCGCGGCGAGGTCGGGCCGGAGATCGTCGCGGGGATGACCGCGGTCGGCTGCGCGGTCCGCGGCGTGTTCGACGGGCCGCTCGGTGTGCAGATCCTCGCGGGGGCGAACGCGGCGTCGCTGGCGACCGCGCAGGCGATCGACGCGGACTTCATCCGGGCGGAGGGCTTCGTGTTCGCGACGGTCGCGGACGAGGGACTGCTCGACGAGGCGGCGGCCGGGAAGCTGCTGCGCTACCGCAAGGCGATCGGCGCGCGCGACATCGCGGTGTTCGCCGACATCAAGAAGAAGCACTCGAGCCACTCGATCACGGCGGACCTCGACATCGGCGCGACCGCGGAGGCCGCCGCGTTCTTCGGTGCGGACGCGGTCGTGATCACGGGCTCCGCGACCGGCAAGCACACCGACCCGGCCGACGTCGCCGCCGCTCGCGCGGCGGTCGACCTGCCGATCGTCGTCGGTTCGGGAGGCACGCCGGAGACGCTGCCGAGGATCTTCGAGTGCGCCGACGCGCTGATCGTCGGCACGTTCTCCAAGAAGGACGGCGACTGGCGCAACCCGGTCGACCCGGCGCGCGCGAAGGCACTCGTCGAGGCGGCGGCCGCGCTGCGCGGCTAGGCCGCTACAGGCCGAGCGCGGCGTGGACCGCGAGCGTCGCCGACGACTTGTTCAGCGTGTAGAAGTGCAGGCCGGGCACGCCGGCGTCGAGGAGTTCGGCGCACTGCTCGACGCACCACTGCACGCCGGTCGCGACGACCGCCGACGGGTCGTGCTGCACGATCCGCAGCCGCCGCATCAGCTCCTGCGGGATCCGCGCGCCGCACATGTTCGTGAAGCGCTCGACCTGCGCGACGTTGGTGATCGGCATCAGGCCCGGCACGAGCGGCACGTCGATCCCGGCGCTGCGCGCGCGGCGCATGAACGCGAAGAACTCGTCGTTGTCGAAGAACAGCTGCGACACGAGGAAGTCGGCCCCCGCCTCGACCTTCTTGGTCAGGTTCCGGAGGTCGGTCTCGGAGTCCGGCGCCTCGACGTGCTTCTCGGGGTAGAACGCGCCGCCGACCGCGAAGTCGTAGCCCTCGGCGCGGATGAACTCGACGAGTTCGTTGGCGAAGCCGAAGCCGCCCTCGGTCTTGACGAACTCCTCGGAGCCCGCCGGCGGATCACCGCGTAGCGCGAGGACGTTCTCGACGCCGCCGTCGCGCAACCGGTCGAGGATGCCGCGGATCTCCTCGCGCGTGCTGCCGACGCAGGTCAGGTGCGCCATCGTCTCGACGCCGAGTTCGCGCTTGATCCGCGTGACCAGGTCCAGCGTGCGATCCCGTGTGCTGCCGCCGGCGCCGTAGGTCACCGACACGAACGAGGGACGGCACGGCTTCAGCGCTTCGACGGTCTGGTAGAGCTTCTCGGTCCCGTCGTCGGTCTTCGGCGGGAAGAACTCGAACGACACCACGGGGCCGTGATCGTCGAACATGTCGCGGATCTTCATGGGCGGCGGACTCTAACCGCTGCTGGAGTCGTTCGCGAGTTTCGCGATCACGTCGCCGGCGACCCGGCAGGTGCGCCAGTCGGCCAGCACTTCGGCGCCGACGCGCTCGTAGAAGCCGATCGCCGGCGCGTTCCAGTCGAGCACGTTCCACTGCAGGCGCGGGCACTCCCGGTCGCGCGCGGCGCGGGCGACGGCGGCGAGCAGCGCGCGGCCGACGCCGCGCCCACGCGCTTCCGGTGTCACGAAAAGGTCCTCGAGGTGCAGGCAGCGCGCCGTGTGGAACGTCGAGTAGGTCTCGAAGTAGAGCGCGAACCCGAGCGGCCCGGTGTCGAGTTCGGCCAACAGCGCCTCGAACGGCGGTCGGTCGGACGCGAGTTGCTCGCGCATCTCGCCGGCCGAACCGACGACCTCGTGGGCGAGCTTCTCGTAGCGCGCGAGTTGCGACACGAAGCCGAACAAGGTCTCGGCGTCCGCCGGAGTGGCGCGGCGGATTCGCAATTCAGCAGGGTCGTCCGGCATCGTAACGATTCGGAATTGTCGGACTGAGGAGACCGCGCCCGGTCCTTTTTTCCCGGAAGCTGGATCGAAAAGCGGTTACTTGTCGTAACGCGCTCGCCCCACTCCGGGGCATCGCATTCCCTTCGAGCACTGATCTCATGAAGAAGAACAAGTCCACGATCCTCGCGGCCGCGATCACCGGCCTCTTCCTCGGCGCCGCCACCGGCTGCAGCTACTCCGATTCGAGCACCAAGGACATGGAAGGCAACCAGCAGTCCTGCAAGGGTGAGAACGGCTGCAAGGCCCAGAACAGCTGCAAGGGCGAGAACGGCTGCAAGGCCCAGAACAGCTGCAAGGGCGAGAACGGCTGCAAGGCCAAGCAGACCTGCAAGTCGCAGAACGGCTGCGAAGGCAAGAAGGTCTGAGCCCGCGAGCCCGCCCGCGATGCGTCTCGACACGCTGACGTCGCAGGACCTCGGGATCGGCATCGGCCTCCGCTCCGTCCACTTCGGCCACGTCCTGACGGACTGGCCGGAGCTCGACTGGTTCGAGATCCTGTCCGAGAACTTCATGCAGACCGGCGGTCGGCCGCTGCACGTGCTCGAACGGATCGCCGAGCGATACCCGATCGTCATGCACGGCGTGTCGATGAACATCGGCTCGGTGGATCCGCTCGACTTCGCGTATCTGACCGAACTCAAGGCGCTCCGCGATCGATGCGGGGCGCGTTTCGTCAGCGACCATCTGTGTTGGACCGGCGTCGACGGCGTGAACCTCCACGACCTGATGCCGATGCCGTACACCGAGGAGGCGCTGCGGCACGTCGCCGCGCGGGTGCGCGAGGTGCAGGACTTCCTCGAAGCGCCGCTCGTACTCGAGAACCCGAGCACCTACCTCGAGTTCGCCCACTCGACGATGACGGAGCCCGAGTTCCTGCGCGCGCTGACCAACGAGACCGGTTGCGGCCTGCTGATGGACGTCAACAACGTGTTCGTCTGCGCGTCGAACCACGGCACCGATGCCGAGGCCTACCTCCGCGAGATCCCGTGGGAACACGTC
>JAGQQZ010000209.1 GCA_020425915.1 Planctomycetota bacterium
CAGGCCCGTGCATGGGTTCCAGCCCGGAGCCTCGGGGTAGGCCTCGCCGGGGAGCCCGTTGCCGCCCTCGGGCGTGACCTTGTTGAGGGCCGCGACGCACGCGGGGTCGTAGAGGTAGCGCGTGGCCAGGCCGAGGCGCTGCTTGCCATCGCCGACCAGCTTCTCGTTGATGAGCGCGGTCAGGGCCGCCCACAGCGGGGCCGAGGCGCTCGTGCCACCAACCGTTTGCCAGGCGTCGTTGACGAACACCTTGTAGCCGGTGCCGGGAGCGGCCTCGGAGGCGATGTCGGGGATGGCGCGGTACTTCGCACGATCGGCGTATTGAGGGTAGCGCTCGATGTAGGACGCGACCGAGCCGGCCTGGACCGGCGCCTGGATGTAGACCCCGCTGAACCCGCCTCCGGTCGCGCCGCCACTTCGCGTGAGGTCGTTCCAGACCCGCTCGCCGATCAGCCGTCCGTCGCGAACGTCGAGCTGCGTGCCGCCGACGCTGACGATGGCCGGGCAGCTCGCGGGGGTGTTCGCCTCGATGTTCTGAGGGATGTGGGGGGTGCCGTTGCCGCCGTAGGACCCGTTGTCGCCGGCCGAGACGAATACGGTGATCCCGAGCGCCGCCGCGTCCTCGAACAGCTGATTGAGCTTGATCAAGAACGAGCGAGAATTGAACGATTCGGTCCAGCCGTAGCTGATCGACAGGACCGAGGGCTGGTTGATCTTGTCGTGGATCGCGGCCGAGACGGTGTCGAGCAGCTCTTGCTCGGGCACGAAGATCGTATTCACGATGCTGGGGTCACTGAGCGACCGAATCACGCTCGAGCTAGGGAAATAGACGACGACGTTCGCGCCGTAGGCGACCGCGCCGGCGACGTCGATGTCGAGCGCGACCTCGCCGTCGGTCGGATCGTTCGGGTTGGGGGTGTTCGAGCCGACCGAGCCCACGCGCGGCGGCGAGAACGAGGGGAAGTTCGCCTGGATCTCCTGCCAATACGCGTCGAGGTCGGACTCGTAGTACCCGCCGCCGAGCTCGATGATGCCGATGCACTCGCCCTGGCCGGTCGAGCCCGGGAACGAATAGAAGCTCGCGACTTCGTTCGGCCAGTAGCTCTGGCTGACCGGCGGACTGTCGGAGCGCTCCCCCGTCGACCTCCGCGGGTGTCGCCGAGGTATGGACGGGTTCGAGAGGCCGACGACGCCCTCGACGATGTCCTTCAGGCCTTCGGGGACGTGGATCGGGCCCCGGTGCGAGCGAAAGGTGTGCCCGCTCGGATGACCGAAGTGCTGCAGCTCGACGCCAAAGGCCGCGTTGCACGCGTCGATCGTGCCGACCAGCGTGATCGCGCGCTGGAGCGCGTCGGTCGAGACCACCCGCAGACCGCTGGCCTTGGCGAAGGCCTTGACCGCGGCCACGTCGGCAGCGGCGGCGCTGTGCTTGGCGGCGAATTCCTCGCGGCTGATGTGTCGGTGGTCGGGCGAGCAGAGCTCCGCGAAGCTCGGGAATCCGGACTCGACGGGCCGGCGGATGTGGACGGTGACCTGGATCGAGTCGCGTCCGTCGGGGGTCGAATCTCGGCGCATCGCGTCGATGTTGGGGAACGTGCTGTCGGATAGAGCTACCTGGGGTGCCATGTGGTCTCCTCCTGGGAGAGACTCGGAATGTCGACTGCGAGCGCGCTAATCCGCGCACGCGTTCGCTGCGACATCGCAGCGATGCGGCAGATTGGCGCGTGGCCGAGATTCGTGTCAAACGAAAAAGCTACGCGTAAATCATGACACTTGGAAACACGGGTTCAATTACGAACATTGAAAATTGGTCGTTGTGAAAAACGACGCGAGAACATCAATCGGATGCTCCAGTCGTCGCACGATTGCGCATGTTCGCGCATCGTGATTTCGCACACTCAGCTCTTCATGCGCCGCGTGAAGCCGTCGAGGACCTCGAGCAGCGCCTCGGGTCGCTCGCGGTGCGGCGCGTGCCCGCAGCCCTCGACGACGCGCAGCTCGGCGCCGTGAAACAGCTCGAGCGTGCGCTCGGCGAGGGCCGTCGGCACGATCGCGTCGCGGTCGCCCCACACGAGCATCGTCGGCGTCGCGATCGAGTCGGCCGCGGCGACGAGGTGCTCGCGGACGCCGTCGCGGTCGAAGCGGTGCAGCGCGTCGAGCTGGCCGAGCATCGCCTCGACGGCCTCGAGCCCGCCGTCGCGGCACAGCCGATCCCAGAACACGTCGACGTCGTCGTCCAGCGGGTCGGCGTCGAGGAGC